>CAYVWT010000015.1:22707-27736 GCA_964455565.1 uncultured Clostridiaceae bacterium
GCTTCTTCTAACGTCCTCTATCCCTATTTTAAGCCTGAGGTCGCTAATTGCTCCTTCTATAACAGATGGTGAAATTATCTCGTAAATGTCAAATTTATTTCCCTTAGGGTCTAAGCCTTTTTCAGCATTTACGTCATTATATTTAATTATTATTTCAGCTGTATAGCTCTGAGCTTTTTCAGTATAGAAATATGCCCCTGCAACACATACTAATACCACCAAAACAATTACTAATTTCCACTTATTTATTGCGTGAAATATATCCCATATTGTAAGCTTCATACACTCACCCCCTATTACTATTTAATGTGAACCAACCTTTTTCTTTTTAAATATTGTTTTAAGGTTAATCATTATTACAAATAACATCATAATCAAAAGTCCAATTAAAGCATTAATTAACCCTGCTTTGATATAATCAACAGATATAAAGCTTCTAATTCCAAGCTCTGGAATTTTATATTTTATATAATCCTTTGTTTTATATGTTGAATATTCAGAAACGGTTTCAGCAGATATTTTTGCAAGGTCTAAAACCTTTGTTTCTATATTTTTTATCATATTATCAGAAACAGAGGTAAGCCTTTGTTGCTCTGTTGGTATTACTTTTATGCTGGAATAATCTTGAATTAACTTGTTTGTATTTTCTATTTCCTTGTTTATGTTTTCGGCGCTAACGCCAACATCTAATGCCCTTTTGGTTAAATAATCAAGCCCTGTTTTTGTTTTATTCATATAAAAATCATTATTTTTATCTACCGATGGTATAAAAGCAGAATCAACTATTGATGAATCGTATGTTTTCATTGCAATTTTAGAAAGCTCTGTTTCTTTAACCCTCTTAGCATAATCTAATTTCAAATTATTAACATCATAATTTAATTTACTAAGTAAATCTTGGTTATTTCTTGCAACCTTAGATGTGGAAACAAACGCATGAAAATTGGCAACATCAATATCTAATAATTTTTGATACCCATTTATCAAATTTTCAAAGGTTTGATTTGTTTTAGCTGACCTAAAAGACCCGTTTTCATATTTTTTTGTTGTTAAATAGTCTATTATTGAGCTAATTTTATTGGTGTAAACCTCTGAAAGCTCAATATATTCATAATCTTGCGTGTTGAATTTGATATTTGTTAAAACAGTATTTTTATCTGTATATTTTTCTTTGAATATTTCTTGATAGCTGTCAGATAATGCTTCTAATAATTCTGTTGTATGATTTGGTGCAAGCTTATTTTTTTGCGAATAAATAATTACATATTCATTAGGGAAATATGAATAATCCTTGCCTGTTGCTGTGGCTGATTTTATTTTTTCATTAACATTAATTTGCAAAATAGGGTATATATTAATTCTGCTTCTTAGGTCATCGACTGTTATATTAGGAATATTTAGCCTTGACAATGTTCGCTCTAAAACTTTATCTGATGTCATTTCAAAGATATTAAACCTTGTACCATCAGGGTTAACACCATTTTCCACACCAGGATAGCTTATGGACATAGTCATAGTAACATAATTTAATTGAATGACAGCCTTTATGGCTATTTGAAAAAGTATAAATAAAATCATTCCAAATATTATTAAACCTTTTTTCTTAAAAAGTACTTCTAACATACGATCACCTTCTTTGCATAATTATTTTGCCCATGCGGAAAACTTAAATATCACATATAGCAGTAAATATAAGTTCCTTCTATATAAATGGTAAACTAATTTTTTGTTTATAGACATATTTGAAATATCTATTTTTTCAACTTCATCCTTAACAAATTCATCCTTGCATTTTTTTACGAACTGCTTATATCCTTTTTTGCCTTCTATATCATTATACAACACTTCTACGAACAATGTAAAACATTTTATATTAAGTCCATCTTTTACGCTTTCATATATACCCAAAGCTTCAAGGTGTTTTTTCGCTTCTTGTAGCAGATTTTTCACTCTTTCAAGTAGGTTTGGCTTATATGTATTCATTACAGAATTAACCCTTTGATAGTAAAAATAAAGCGGAACATCTACAACGGAAAAGCCTCCCACAAGGGGCAAAATTTTATAAACAAAAAGTGCATCCTCTGCAAATATAACTTTCCTATCCTCAAATAAAATATTTGAATTTTTTATAAAATCTGTTTTAAATAGCTTATTCCATACGCATTGACCAATTTTGCCGGTTTCATCACTTTCGGCAAAAAAGCCTTTTATAAATTTAGCATTATCCCTAAGTGGATTAACTATTTTCCCCTTAGGCATAATTAAAAATGGTGGTTCTACTTTTTTATCAAACACTCTAATAAAATTGCAAACAGCCATATTACAATTATTAGTAATTATAGAATTATACATAAGTTCAAGCATATTTAGTGCTAAATAGTCGTCTGAATCGATAAATATTATATAATCCCCTGTTGCCTTGCTAAGCCCCAAGTTTCTCGCCTTAGAAACACCTACATTTTCTATGTCAAGAACAATAATTCTATCGTCTTTTTCCGCATAGTCATTTATAATTTTAAGCCCTTTCGAAGAGCCTCCATCATTTATTACAATTATTTCTATTTCCTCAAAGGTTTGACCGATAATAGAATCAAGACATTTAGGCAAATATTCTTCCGTATCATAAGCAGTTACTACAACAGTAATTTTAGCTTTCAATATTATCACCCACCTTATTTGTTTGAAAATCAATCGCTGCCATCATTATAATGTTCCAAAACGGCTTATAATAAGCATACATAGTAAGCGACATTGATAAAAATAGCATACCAAATATACTAATAGCAACAGCTGCATTTTGTTTATAAACCCTAACTATTCCAGATACGAAAATGCTAAAAAATATAATCATTCCTATAAGACCTTGGTCGCACCACAGCTGTATCCAATGGTTATGCGCAACAGTATTATTTATATTTGCATTTGCAAGGAAAACCGAGGTGGATTCTAAGCCATGCCCAAAAAACATTGAATTTACATTCTCGAATATAACACCGAGTAATATTGCCCAAATATCAAACCTTCCGCTTCCTTTATCCTCTGCAACGCTTGCAACGCTAAACCTTTCCGTAACGTCTGCTGGTAACAGAGGTATAACTACAAAAACAAAAACTACTGCTAATAATAAAATTCCTATTATAATCTTCACTTTACTTCCAAAGCTTACCTTGCTGGCAAAAAGTATGTAGATTAAAACAGAACTTAAAACAGCAATTAAGCCACCCCTCGAACCAGTTCTAAATACTGCATATATCATAGTAACAGCTAATGCAATGTAAAAAAACAATAGCTTATTTTTTTTATTTATCTTTTCTACGCAAAGCAGTACAGGCAAAATAAAATATCCACAAAGCTGGTTTGGGTCCTCTGTGCCACCACCTATACCAAGTGTTGCCCTGTTCCCTGTACCTTCCAATGAAACAGTTGCAAAAAGCATAATAATAGTTGTTATAATTCCAACAACAAGCCAAGAATAAATAATTAAATTCTTTTCCTTTTCATTATAGACCCTTGAAGTGACTAAAAAGAAAATAATTGATGTTTCAAACGTTCCTCTAAGGGTAACAACGGCTCTTTCATCTCTTAAAAAAAACAGACTGCTAATTGAATATACTACATATAATGCTAACAGAAAATGAACTATATTAAATTGCATTTTCCTTGTACCTAAAAACAAGTTTCCAATTAAAAATCCACCAACAAGGATAGACACATATTTGAGCATAGAAAAGCCACCAGGTAGTGGAACAATTGAAAGTGGCATACACATAAAATACAGAGCTGCCAGAATTGCCCCTACGCTTACTTTTTCTTTTTCTAAATTAGCTATTGCAGTGTTCTGCGGGCTCAATTTACCTCACCTAACTTTTTTTTGTATAGCTGGATGTATTCTCCTGCAATTATACTAATATCAAATTCCTTGGACTTTTTAATATTTGCGTCAGACATTTTTTGTTGCATTACTGTATCGTTAGCTAATTTTAAAATAGCCTGTGAGAGCTTTAATGCATCATCAGATGGCACTAAAAACCCATTAATATTTTGTTTTACAACATCTGCTACCCCTCCAACATCGGTTGAAATTACTGGTAGCCCTGCCGACATAGCTTCAATAATTGAAAGTGGAAAACCCTCGAATGTGGAGCATAAAATAAACACATTTGCCTTCGACAGCCACTCGTTTACATTTGAAGTAATCCCTGCAAATTCTATTTTATCATCTATTTTATAGTCCTTGGCTTTTGCTTCAACATTTGCCCTTTCTTTTCCATCACCAACAAAAATAAGCCTTAAATCTTGCCTTTCCTTTAATGCAATATGAAAAGCATCAATCAGTAATTTTTGATTTTTCCATTTACTAAATGATGCAACATTAATAATTGTAAAATTATCATTGTTTTTATTTGATAATATTGGTGGAAACTTTTTAATATCAATTCCGTTATAAATAACAGGCACTTTTGCCCCATTTAGACTATATTCTTTTATAATACCGTCTTGAACTGTATTCGAAATTGCAACAGGAACAACATTTGCAAATTTATATGCTATCCTTTGAATTATTCTATGTAGTTTTTCAATTTCCATTGTAGCTATTGAATGCACAGTGTGAATTCGTGCATTTTTCCTGTGTAAAATAAACCACGGCAGGGCATATATAGCTGCGTGCAAATGTGTGTGAATAACATCTGGCTTTATTTTGGATAAAACGCTCCACAATTCTTTAAAGGAATTTAAGTCAAGCCCTACTTTTTTATTTAGGAATATCATTTCAATAGTATTCTCTTTTGCGATTTTTTCATATATAAAGTCACGGCTTGGATAAAGGCAAATTATTGTAACATTATGCTTTAAATTGCTTTGAATTGCTAAATCAAGAACCATTTTTTCTGCTCCACCTGTAGCCATACATTGAATTATGTGCACAATTTTCAATTTGTCCAATTATCCCACCCCCAATATTTTATTTCATACAATCCAAATAAAAATTTTCAAGCCATTTTGCCTGTTTTTTTACATCATACCCTGC
>CAYVWT010000016.1:0-27546 GCA_964455565.1 uncultured Clostridiaceae bacterium
AGACCGTTATGCAGCTGTACCGTGGGAGGAAACTCTTGACCTTTATCGTCAAGGCTTGCTTGCAGATGTCCTTTTAACAAGCACAAATGCTATAACCGAAAAGGGCGAGCTTGTGAATGTTGATTGCTCTGGTAATAGGCTTGCAGGTATGATTTTTGGACCTAAAAAGGTTATTGTGGTTGCAGGGGTAAATAAAATTGTAAAAGACATTGATGCGGCGTTAAAACGCCTTAAAGAAGTTGCGCCTATGAATTGCAGAAGATTAAATCATCAAACGCCATGCAAGGAAACTGGCGAATGTGTAGACTGCCTAACACCTGCCCGTATGTGCAACAACATAGGTATTATTTGCGCCGATGTAAAATTTGGTGGCAGAACAACAGTAATTATTGTTCCAGATGTAGCTGGATATTAATATTATTAATGCAGGGGATAACGTATCCTCTGCATTTTTTTGTTAAAATCGAAGGAGTTAAAAGTTTTTTGTAGAATAAGTTATAATATACTCGAACTGTGAGGAGAGCTTTATGAAAATAATTTCTTGGAATGTAAATGGACTTCGTGCCTGCTTGGATAAGGGGTTTAAGGATTTTTTTAATGAAGTGGATGCCGATATTTTTTGCTTGCAGGAAACTAAGATGCAAGAGGGGCAAGCTGAAATTGATTTTTTAGGATATACGCAATATTGGAATAGTGCGGGAAAAAAAGGCTATTCTGGAACTGCTGTTTTCACAAAAATTGCACCAATATCAGTAGTTTTTGATATTGGAATAGATGTGCATAGCCAAGAGGGGCGAGTAATTACACTTGAATATGACAGCTTTTATTTGGTAAACGTCTATACGCCTAACGCACAAAGAGGGCTTGCAAGGCTTGATTATCGTATGCAATGGGAAGATGATTTTAGAAATTATGTAAAACAGCTTGGCGACTTAAAGCCTGTTATTATTTGTGGAGATTTGAATGTGGCGCATAACGAGATAGATATTAAAAACGCAAAAAGCAACAGGGGTAATGCTGGCTTTTCAGATGAAGAAAGGGCTAAAATGACTGTGCTACTTGGCACAGGGTTTGTAGATACATTTAGACACTTGTACCCAGACAAGCAAGGTGCATATACTTGGTGGTCATATATGTACAATGCAAGGGCTAATAATGCTGGTTGGCGCATTGATTATTTTTTAACTTCAAAGGAAATAATAGAAAATGTGTTAGATAGTGTTATTTATACTGATGTATTAGGTAGTGACCATTGCCCTGTTGGGCTAAATTTAAAGGAGGTTATTTAAAATGTCAAAAATAATTATGGGAATTCAGCTACAACAAAGGAACGAAACTGCAACAGGGGTACAAAATTTACTTACTAAATATGGCTGTTTTATCAAAACGAGATTAGGCGTTCATCAAGCCTCAGAGGATTCTTGTAGCGAGCAGGGGCTTATAATCCTTGAATTTATGGATAATGCGCACAAAGAAGCAAATGAGCTTGAAAAAGAACTAAATGAAATTAAAAGTATAGTTGTAAAAAAGATGGAGTTTTAATTTAAAAATATATAAATTGTTCCTGCTACTCATGCACTTATTTCGCCAACACAGCTTGCAAAATGTATGCAGGCATATTTTGTTGCTTCGCAACTTTTTTCAGCAATTCTTTTTTCGATTTTCTTCTTTAAACATTTTGATTTCCTCTTCGGTTTGAAGAAGCAAGGGAGGAACAGGGTGAGGGTTTCCGTTGTCGTCAAGTGCAACAAAGGTCATATGTGCCTCGTTAGTAAGCATAATGCTACCTGTTTTTAAGTTTTCAGCGAAAATTTTGACGTGTACTACCATTGAAGTTCTTCCAACATAAACTATTTTAGCCTTTAAAACCACCATTTCACCCATTCTAATTGGGTGTGTGAAAACTAACCCATCTACGGAAACTGTCGCAACTGTTTTGTTGGAATGCCTCGAAGCAGTAAGAGCGCCAGCGATATCCATCCAATGCATAAGCCGCCCACCCATTAGGTTGCCTAAAAGGTTTGTATCGTTCGGCAGGACAAGCTCTGTCATTTCAATTGCACTCTCACTGGCGGCTTTTCCTTTTGAATTTAGGTTAGTATTTGGCATAATTTGCGACACTCCAATCTTCTAATACTAATTGTAGCATTAAACCACAAAAAATTCAATAAAAACATATTCATAGCCAAGATTAGCTTTTTGTGATATAATATAAAAGTTGTACATACGCTTAATCAGCTAAAATTAAAGGAGAATACAAAAGTAATGTTATTTGAAAACCTAAACATCATAGAGCCTATATTAAAATCGTTAAAAAATGAAGAATATACCTCGCCAACACCAATTCAAGAAATGGCTATACCACCATTGTTAGAGGGACGGGACCTTTTAGGGTGCGCCCAAACTGGCACAGGAAAGACAGCCGCCTTTGCTATTCCAATCTTGCAGGCTTTGCATAATGAAAAAATGGTGGATAAAAGCTTTAAGAAAATTAGGGCGCTAATACTAACCCCAACAAGGGAGCTTGCTGCGCAAATTGGAGATAGCTTTTCTACCTATGGAAGATATTTAGGGCTAAGAAACCTCGTTATATTTGGGGGAGTTTCTCAAAAGCCACAGGTTGATGCATTAAACAAGGGAGTGGATATTCTTGTTGCTACACCTGGTAGATTACTTGACCTTATTGGGCAAAAATGTGTGGATATTCATCATGTTAAATTTTTTGTATTAGATGAAGCCGACCATATGCTTGATATGGGCTTTATTAATGACGTGAAAAAGGTTATAGCAAAATTGCCACAGATAAGACAAACAATGCTATTCTCTGCAACTATGCCACCAGAAATAAGCAAGCTTGTTAATACCATTTTGATAGATCCAGTAAAAGTAGCGGTAACGCCTGTATCATCTACGGTTGATACAATCGAGCAGGCGATATATTTTGTTAGCAAGGGTAACAAAAAGCATTTGATTATTGACCTTCTAAAAAGTAAAGATGTTGTTTCAGCGCTTGTATTTTCACGAACAAAGCATGGAGCAAATAAAATAACAGCAGATTTGCAAAAGGCAGGCATAAAATCTGAGGCTATACATGGGAATAAATCGCAAAATGCAAGGCAACTTGCGCTTCATAATTTTAAGACCAAGAAAATAAGAGTTTTAGTTGCAACAGATATTGCGGCAAGAGGAATTGATATTGACGAGCTATCGCATGTGTTTAATTACGATTTACCAGAAGTTCCTGAGACCTATGTTCATAGAATTGGCAGAACAGGCAGAGCAGGGCTTGGAGGAATGGCAATTTCTTTTTGTGATAACGAAGAAAAAAAGCTACTCGCAGATATTCAAAAGCTAATTTCTAAAAGTGTTCCTGTGGTTGAAGACCATCCATACCCACTTCTTGCTACCGATTTGCGTGCTGTTGTTGCTCCTAAAAAGGTTAATAATGCAAAACCTAAGCCTAAACAAGGTAACTTTAATAGAAGATTTAGAGATAAATAATTGACCAAATGAATAATTTGTGTTATATTTATAATAATTAAATAGAGACAGTTCGTAACCATCCTGTCTTTAATACTAATTTCATTTTAAAACATTAAATAGATTGATAGGGAAATTTTCGTCAGACAAGGCGCAGGTTCTTTTGAATACTATATGTATTCGAAAGGTTCTGCAACGCAGTATGGTGGGAATTTCACAGCAAAATGTTTCATGCTTTAAAATGAAATTAGTATCATCAAAACTATGGGCTTTCTATCTTTTTTGAGATAGTTTGTTTGAGTTTATAGAGGGCGATTATGCCCTCTTTTTTTATTTTATTGTGTGGAGGCAAATTATGATAAATCAAGAAAAAATTCGGTTAGCTATGGAAATGATAATCGAGGCTATTGGTGAAGACGTTGAACGTGAAGGGCTTGTAGACACCCCTAAAAGAGTTGCAAAGATGTTTGCAGAGATATTTTCAGGGATTGATGAAGACCCAAGAGTGCACTTAGAAACAATTTTTAATACCGAGCACGATGAAATGGTGCTTGTCAAGGATATTGGTTTTTACTCGATGTGTGAGCATCACTTCCTACCGTTTTTCGGTAAGGTTAGCGTTGCGTATATCCCTAAAAATGGCAAGATAACAGGGCTTAGTAAGCTTGCAAGGGTAGTAGATTGCATAGCAAAACGCCCACAATTGCAGGAGCGTTTGACAAGCTCGATTGCCGATATAATAATGGAGTGCTTAGAGCCTGAGGGTGTCGCTGTTGTGGTTGATTCCGAGCATATGTGTATGAGTATGAGGGGCGTTAAAAAACCAGGGGCAAGAACGGTTACATCTGCTGTCCGTGGTGTGTTTAGAAGTGATTCTAAAACAAGAAATGAAGTTTTTGCGTTAATTAAGGACTAAGGTGAAAATATGAATATAAATGGCAAGGAATTTCAATGGGGAAAACAAACCTATATTATGGGTATTTTAAATAGAACACCAGATTCTTTTTCAGATGGTGGAAAATATATCGACTTAAATATTGCGATAGAGCATTGTTTGGCAATGGTTTCCGAGGGTGCAGATATAATCGATATTGGTGGGGAATCAACTCGCCCTAATGCTGTGCCTATTGATATAGACAGAGAAATAGACAGGATTGTGCCATTGATAAGTGCAATATCGAAAAAGTGCAATATCCCAATTTCGGTTGATACTTATAATGCGAAAACTGCTGAATGTGCAATAAAAGCAGGTGCAAATATGGTAAATGACGTATGGGGGTTAAAAGCAGACGCACAAATGGCAGATGTTGTGGCGCAGTATAAGGTTCCTGTTTGCATTATGCATAATAAAAAAAATACTGAATATGAAAACTTAATATATGATATTTTAAAGGATTTGGAAACGAGTATAATCCTTGCGATAAAAAGTGATATTAAAAATGAAAATATTATTATTGACCCAGGCATTGGCTTTGGAAAAACCTATGAGCAAAATATTGAAGTAATGAAAAACCTTGAAGCGTTTAAAGCACTTGGCTATCCAATTTTGCTTGGCATATCACGAAAATCAATAATAGGGCTTACGCTTAATTTAGAGCCCTCGCAAAGGCTTGAGGGTACTATTGCGGCTAATACAATTGGGATTATGAAGGGCGCAGATATTATTCGGGTGCATGACGTTGTGCAAAGTAAACGTGCGGCTATTATGACAGATAGGTTGGTGAGGTAGTATGGGTAAAATTATTATTAAGGATTTTGAAGTGTTTGCAAACCACGGTGTGCATATTGAGGAGAAAAAATTGGGGCAGTTATTTGTTATTTCAGTTGAAATTACTGCCGATATTAAAAAATCAGCATTGACTGATGATTTGAAGGATACAATTCATTATGGAAATGTATGCCGAGATATTGAACAGTTTATGAACGAAAATACTTTTAATTTAATAGAAACGGTCTCCTTTAATATTATAAAAATGCTTTTTGAAAGATATTCCCTTGCTAATTCAATTAAATTAACTTTGAAAAAGCCATGGGCACCTATTACAAAGCACATAAAGTATGTTGCTGTGGAAATGGAACATACAAGAGAGGAAATGAAAAAGCTTGAAATATGAAACTGCTTATATTGGGCTTGGCTCTAACTTGGGTGACAGGGAAAAATATGTTACAAGTGCTATTGAAATGCTTAGCACCACAGATGGTATAACAATAAATGTTGTATCGAAAGTGTATGAAACAAAGCCTGTGGGATATTTGCAGCAGCCTAATTTTTTAAACTGTGTGGCAGAAATAAGCACAAGCTTATCACCGTACCAGCTTTTAGACGTGTGTATGCTTATTGAAAATGAGCTTCAGCGCAAGCGCACAATAAAATGGGGCCCAAGAACAGTTGATTTAGACATTTTATTTTATGGTGATTTAGTAATGGCAGAGGATAAACTAACAATTCCACATCCACTTCTGCACGAGCGTGGCTTTGTGCTTTTGCCAATGCGTGATATTGCGCCGGATTTTCTACACCCAAAGCTTAACCTTACAATAAAAGCATTGTGCGAGGGATTAGGTGATTGTATTTGAAGGACCACTTTTGTATAAACGAGGAATATTCACAGCCATACAATGAAGATGAAATTATTAAATATTTTTCAAGCCTGCAAAGTAGTGCTATACTTGAAAGCTCACTGCGTTCGGATGGCTTGGGACGATACAGCATAATAGGTATTAACCCATTTTTGTTTTTTTCGTCAAAAGGAAATGATGTTACCCTAACTAAAAATGCTATTAAAGAGCATATTAACGGAAACCCTTTGGAGCTTTTAAGAGGGCTTTTGAAAAAATATAAGGTTACTAAAACAGATGGAAAAACGCCATTTTGTGGTGGCTGTATGGGTTATTTTGCTTATGATTTGGTAAATTTTATTGAAGAAATAGAACGAAAAAATGTTGATGAGTTAGAAACGGATGATATAGCACTTGGTTTTTATAATTCTGCTATAATAATTGACCATTTATTAAATAAACTTTATATTGCTTGCACATCGGTTGAAGCAGATTCAGTAAATGAAAATATAAAAAATATTAAAAACTTGATTGCAGAGGGGAAATATTACAAAACAGCCCCTCAATTTAATGAAAATAATATAATTTCTAATTTTAATAAGCAAGAATATATTGCTATTGTTGAAAAGGCTCGTGAATATATACGAAATGGAGATATTTTTCAGGTCAACCTTTCCCAAAGGTTTGAAACAGCTATTCAAAGCTCACCACAAGATATATATTTAAAGCTAAGAGAAGCCTCGCCTGCTCCATTTTCGGCATACTTGAATTTTGATATGGTACAGGTTATAAGCTCATCCCCAGAACGATTTTTGAAAATAGATGGGTATAATATAGAAACAAGGCCAATTAAAGGGACAAGACCTCGTGGCAAGGATGCTATCACTAATGAGCGTATGAAAAATGAGCTTTTAAACAGCGAAAAGGAACATTCCGAGCTTGCAATGATTGTAGATTTGCAAAGAAATGATTTAGGCAGGATATGTGAATTTGGCAGTATTGTTGTTCAAAGTCATTTTCAAATTGAGGAATATTCAAATGTATTCCACGCTGTGTCAACCATTACAGGTCGGTTGAAAAGTGATATTGATGTTATCGATTGCTTAAAAGCAACATTCCCTGGTGGCTCTATTACAGGCGCACCAAAAATTCGTGCAATGGAAATTATAGAGGAGCTTGAACGTGGAAAACGTGGCATTTATACAGGTGCAATTGGATATATTGGGTTTGACGGAGCTGTTGATTTAAGCATTGCAATTAGAACAATTGTGGTGAAAAATCAAAAGGCATATTATAATGTTGGTGGCGGAATAGTTTGGGATTCGATAGCTGAAAATGAATATGAGGAAACTCTCCATAAAGGAACTAAAATGTTGGAGGTTTTGGGGGGTAAATGTAATGGGTAACATTTCAACATCAGATATGGGTTTTTTATATGGCTTTTCATTATTTGAAACCTTTTTGGTTAATGAAAATGGCAATGTTTTTCTGCTTGAAAAGCATATTGAAAGAATGCATAGCTCTGCAGTATATTTTGGGATAGATTTTCCGATAGACATTATCGATGTTATAAAAAAATATATTATCGAGCAAAATATAAAAAATAAAATTGTAAGAATTACATTAACTGCTGGGAATAAACAAAAAAACATTAAGCCGTCAATAGTTTTTACAAATAGAGAAAATATTTACACACAAGAAAATATTGCGAACGGCTGTAAATTAAAATTAAGCGAGGTAAGAAAAAGCGAGAGTTCAATTATCATAAAGCATAAAACAGGCAACTATGCCGAAAATTACTTTTTGTTACTCGAAGCAATAGAAAATGGCTTTGATGATGTTTTTTTTCTAAATTCAAAGGATGAAATAACCGAAACCTCTAAATGTAATATCTTTTTTGTTAAAAATGATACACTATTTACGCCAAATATAAGCTGTGGGTTATTGCCGGGCATAATTAGGCAATGGGTTATAGAAAATTCGCAAAAATGTGTTGAGGGTAATTTTAATTTAGGGGATTTATTAAACGCTGACGAAATTTTTGTTTGCAACAGCGCAATGGGTATTATGCACGTAAGTTCTATTGATAAAAAGAGTTTTGTGCTTGGCAGAATTACAAAACTTTTGCAATTGGAGTATAACTTATGAAAAAAATTGGTCTAACCACTACTGTTCCTATTGAGGTGATAATATCAAAAGGCTATACACCTGTGGATATAAATAATTTATTTATTTCAGATGCAGAGTATTTAAAATATATTGATATAGCCGAAAGTGACGGTTTCCCTAAAAGTTCATGTGCATGGATAAAAGGAATTTACGGTGTGTGCATTTCGCAGGGGATAGATGAAATTGTGGGTGTTGTCGAGGGTGACTGCTCGAACACAAAGGCTCTAATTGAGGTTTTATCCTCCAAAGGAATTAAGATTCATACATTTTCATACCCACATAGCCACAGCTTGCAGGATTTACAGGTAGAAATTATAAGGTTTGCAGATGGATTTAATGTTGATATAAAAGATGTTGAAGAGGTTAGAAATAGGTTAAATAGAGTGCGCAGGTTAGCTAAGAAAATTGATGAATTAACATATATAAATGGCAAGGCAAACGGTTTTGAAAACCACATTTATCAAGTGAGTATGAGCGATTTAGCCTGTGATGAGTATGCTTTTGAAGAAAAGCTAAAACAGGCAGTTAGTGAAATATCTCAAAGAAATGAGCGCAAACCAAAGCTAAGGCTTGGGTATATCGGTGTGCCTCCAATGACAGGCGATATATACAGCTTTGTTGAGGGTTTTAACGCTGAATTTGTATATAACGAGGTTCAAAGAGAATTCGCATTTCCACGGGCAGAAATGGCGAAAAATATATTCGAGCAATATTATGATTATACCTATCCTTATAGCATAGAATTTAGGCTACAAGAAATACAAAAGCAGATTGAGAACAGGGAAATTGATGCAATAGTTCATTATACCCAAGCATTTTGTTATAGGGCAATCGAGGATATTGTTATTAGAGAGCGTTTGCAAATTCCAATATTAAACATTGAGGGCGATAAGCTAAATATATTAGATGCACGGACAAAGCTACGCTTAGAAGCCTTTTTGGATATGCTGTTAGACGCTAAGGAGAGAAAAGTATGAGGGTTTTGGGGATTGACCTTGGCAGTAGGGAAGTTAAAATAGTCGTAATGGAAAAAGATATTATAGTTCGAAAGTTTAGCATAGGTACAATGCGCTTTTATAGAGATTATTGTAGCTATAATGGTAGCTTTGTGGTTGATTTGGACAAGCTGGGGGTTAGTAATATTGATATTTCAATTTCAACAGGGTATGGCAGAAATAACACTGATTTATTAAAGTTTAAGCCTATTAACGAGATAAAGGCACATACCTATGGGGCAATGTTTCAAACAGGGCTAAGTGATTTTGTACTACTCGATATCGGTGGGCAGGACGTTAAGGTTGTGAGGGTGCAAAATCGCATTATTACCGATTTAGAATTAAACGAAAAATGCGCTGCATCTTGTGGAAGGTATCTTGAAAATATGGCAAATATCCTTGAGGTTGATTTAGACAAAATGACTGAGTATTTTGAAAATCCTGTTGAGCTTAATTCCACTTGCTCTGTGTTTTCCGAGTCCGAGCTTATAGGCAAAATAGCCGAGGGTGTAGATGTAGAAAGCCTTTATGCAGGGGTTAATTATTCGTTATATAAAAGGTTGCTACCAATGCTAACAACATTTAAAGGCAGGCGACTTGTCCTATCCGGTGGAGTTGTAAAAGGTTATGCAATTAGGCAATATCTTAAAAATAATTATGAAGAAGTCATTTGCGTAGATGAGCCACAATTTAACGGCGCAATAGGCTGCTGCGTTTATGGAAGTAAAATTAACGGAGGTGGAAATTGATGTATATTATCAAGGTGGAAAATAGCTTTAATAGTGCGCATTTTTTGGCAGGCTATAAAGGCAAGTGTGCCAATATTCATGGGCATAGGTGGAAGGTAGAGGTTGAGGTGCAAACACAAAGCTTAGAAGAAAATGGGCAAATTAAAGGTATGGTGGCAGATTTTTCAGATGTAAAAAGTGACCTTAATGACATACTTGAAAACTATGACCACGCATTAATTATAGAATATGGTTCAATGAGGAGCGAAACCTTGAACTGCATAATTGAGGATGGATTTAAGGTAGTACAGGTTCCATTTCGAACAACTGCTGAAAATTTTGCCCGTTTTTTTTATAAAGAAATGAAGAAAAAAGGCTATGATTTAAAGCGAGTTACCGTTCACGAAACACTAAAAAATAGTGCGACTTACGAGGAATAGAGGGATATAGTTTGAAAGAAATTGAAAATTTCTGAAAACTAATGCACAAGTGCAATTTTTCGCACTTGTGCGAAAAATAATTTGCACGTGTGATAAATTGAATTTAAGCCCATAAAAAATTTCTATTGAAATTTTTGTTCCTGCAAGGGCGAATTCATTTCGCGCGTTAGCAGGAATGGAGCTTAAAATGCATTACAAGGTTGTGGAAAAATTTGTTAGTGTTAATGGCGAGGGTAATTTTGCAGGCAAGCTTGCTGTTTTCATAAGGTTTGCAGGGTGCAATTTGCGTTGTAGCTATTGTGATACTATGTGGGCAAATATGCTTGATGTAGAATATGCATTTATGACGGAAAAAGAAATTTATGACTATATAAAATCAACAAAAATTAAGCATATTACTCTTACTGGGGGAGAGCCTTTAATTCAAGAAAATATACTTGCCCTCCTTAAACTTCTTGCGCTTGATGAATCTTTGAGTGTGGAAATTGAAACAAACGGAAGTATTGATATACAGCCTTTTTTAAATATTAAGCCAAAATTACCAATTTTCACAATGGATTATAAGCTTGAAAGTAGCGATATGCAAGATAAAATGATGGTGGATAATTTTAATCACCTTAAAAAAAGTGATGTAGTTAAATTTGTTGTTGGAAATTTTACTGACCTTCAAAAATTTAAAATTATTATTGATGAATACGAATTGACAAAAAAATGTAATGTGCATTTAAGCCCAATTTACGGAGAAATAAGTATGTCTGAAATAGTAGATTTTATGAAAGAACATAGGCTCAATGAGGTTACGTTTCAACCACAGCTACACAAAATAATATGGCACCCATCTGCAAGAGGTGTCTAAGGAGTGGAAAAAATGAATGAAGTTAACAAGAAAAAAGCAGTTGTATTATTTAGTGTAGGGCAGGACAGTACAACCTGTCTTTTTTGGGCAAAGCAAAGGTTTAGCGAGGTTATAGCTGTTTCATTTGATTATAATCAAAAGCACAGGTTAGAGCTTGAATGTGCAAGCGATATTTGCAAAAAATATAATGTAGAGCATCATATTATGGATTTGGGGCTACTTAGTCAGCTTGCGCCAAACTCTCTTACGAGGGACGATATTTCTGTGGATAAAGACGCACCAAAGGGAACGCTTCCAAACACCTTTGTAGATGGCAGAAATATGATTTTCCTATCGTTTGCTGCCATTTTTGCAAAGCAAAGAGGAATAAACAATATAATAACTGGCGTATCGCAAAGTGATTTTAGCGGATACCCTGATTGTCGTGATGTTTTTATAAAGTCAATGAATGTTACATTAAACCTCGCTATGGATTATCAATTTATTATTGATACGCCACTTATGTGGATTAACAAAAGTGAAACATGGCAAATGGCAGACGATTTAGGTGTTCTTGATATTATTAAAAATGAAACCCTAACCTGCTATAATGGTGTTATGGGTGATGGCTGTGGTGACTGCCCAGCCTGCAAGCTTAGAAGCAAAGGGTATAGTGAGTTTGTAACCTCGTGAAAAAGTGAGTTCTGCATAATGCAGAACTCACTTTTTGTTATTCTTTATGGTCCTTTTTCGAATTTTCAATAACCTTTTGTGCAACGTTTGGTGGTGCTTCCTCGTAACGATTAAATTCTATGGTAAAGCTTCCCCTTGCACGAGTAATCGAGCGAAGGTCTGTCGCATATTTATGCACCTCTGCCATTGGAACTTCTGCAACAACCTGCTCCATTCCACCCCCGACAGGGTTCATACCAAGCACACGCCCACGGCGCTTGTTTATATCGCCAATTACATCACCCATATATATGGATGGAACATTAACCTCTAAATGCCCGATTGGCTCTAAAATTATGGAGCCTGCGTCCTCCATACCTTTTCTATATGCAAGTGAGGCAGCCATTTTAAACGCCATTTCAGAGGAATCAACAGGGTGGTACGAGCCATCAACAAGTGTTGCCTTTAAATTAACAACAGGGTAGCCTGCCAAAATGCCATGTTGAATACTGTCCTGCAAGCCTTTTTCAACAGCGGGGAAAAAGTTTTTGGGAACAGAGCCACCAAAAACCTTGTCGGCAAATGTGAGATTTTCCGTTTCGCCATGCTCAAACTCAATCCACACATGTCCATACTGCCCATGTCCGCCAGATTGTTTTTTGTGCTTTCCTTCAACCTTAACTTTTTTGCGAATTGTTTCACGATATGGAACCTTTGGCTCGATAAGGTCAACCGAAACTCCGAATTTTGATTTTAATTTGCTAATAATAACATCAAGGTGAACCTCACCAAGTCCACTAATTAACATTTGATGCGTTTCGGTGTTGTTAGTTATTTTAAATGTTGGGTCTTCCTCAACAAGCCTATGAAGCCCAGTACCGATTTTTTCTTCATCACCCTTTGATTTTGGAACAATAGCAAGTGATAAATTAGGATATGGGAAATCTATTCCATAAAGCTCAATATTACTGCCCTGTTTGCAAAGTGTGTCGCCAGTAAGCGTTGCTGTAAGCTTTGTAACTGCACCAATATCACCTGCTGAAACTATATTTGTTTCGGTTTGCTTTTTGCCACAAACAAAAAACATTCTACCGATTTTTTCAACACCGCCAGTACGAGTGTTCGTAACAGTCATATCTGATTTCATTTCACCAGAATATACACGGAAATATGACAGCTTGCCAACGAATGGGTCTGCAATTGTTTTAAAAACTAATGCTGAAAGAGGTGCAGAAGAATCTGGTTTTATCTCACTACCGTTTTTTGCAACCTCTGCTGGCATTTCATCTGGTGATGGGAAATAGTCATATATTGCATCTAAAAGCACGCCCACACCTTTGTTATTTAGTGCAGAGCCACAAAGCACAGGTACGATATTTCTTTCCTCAACACCAATTCTTAGTGCGTGATGAATTTCATCAATTGTAAATGAATCACCATTAAAAAATCTTTCCATCAAGGCTTCGTCTGTTTCTGCAACTGATTCTAAAATCATATTACGAACAGTTTCAACATCTGCAAGCATATCTGATGGAATATCTGAGTCAACAAGAGGACCATCTTGAAACATTTTTGCCCTCATTTCTATAACATCAACAAAACCAACTATTTTTTCTGCATTTAAAATAGGCACTTGAAATGGTGCAATAGTTTTTCCGAATTTCTCTCGCAATTCATCCAAAACATTTTGGAAATTTGCACGTTCATCGTCAATTTTATTTATAAATATAATTCGTGGTATGCCTTTTTCTTCGCAGTAAGCCCAAGATTTTTCAGCACCAACCGTAACGCCAGATTTACCACTAAGTACAATAACTGCGGCATCTGAAACACGCACGCCTTCTAAAATCTCACCTACAAAATCAAAATATCCTGGGGTATCGATAATATTAAATTTGTCGCCCCTCCACTCGAAAGATGCAATTGCGGTGTTAATTGAAATTTTTCTTTTTATTTCCTCTGGGTCAAAATCTGTAACCGTGTTACCGTCAGCTACTTTGCCAAAACGTTCAGATGCACCTGCAAAATTTAGCATTGCTTCTGTAAGAGATGTTTTTCCTGCGCCACCGTGTGACAGTAAACACACATTTCTAATTTTGTCAATCGAATATTGCCCCATAATGAATTAACCCCCTATATAGTCTTATTATAAAATATATTCTATACAAAGTTCAAATTTCCTGTTGAAATTGCCAAAAAAATTCACAATAATTATTAGAAATTCTGTTGAAATATACTAAAAATTTATGCTACTGCGATTGGTAGGCGTATTGTGAATGTGCTTCCAACATCTATCCTGCTTTCCAAATGAATTTCGCCCTTGTACAGCTGAGTAATATGCTTAACAATAGACAGTCCAAGCCCTGTTCCACCGTTATCCCTGGAACGCCCCTTGTCAACCCTGTAAAACCTCTCAAAAAGGTGGGGGATTTGGTCTTCTGGTATTCCAATTCCATTATCACGAACAGTAAAAATAATTGTTTTACCTTCTAATTGGCAGTCAAGCCACACGCTTCCGTTAGCATTATTATATTTTATAGCGTTATCAAGAATATTTATTAGTAGCTGTTTTAGCCTGTCAAAATTCACTCTAACAATTGAAATAGATGGGCTTATAAATATTTGCAAATTAATATTATTTTTTTCTGCAACAGGTAAAATAATGCTTATAACCTCGTCTACTATATCTTTTAACATATAATCAGAAATTCGTGTATCCTGTGACATTGTTTCAATTTCTGATAATTCTAATGTGTCGGTAATGAGTGCATAAAGCCTGTCTGCCTCAATTTCAATAATGTCTAAAAACCTTTCTGCAACAGCCTCGTCGTGAATTGCCCCTCCTTTGAGGGTGTCGACAAAGCCTTTAATAGAGGTAAGAGGGGTTTTAAGCTCGTGCGTTACATTCGACACAAAGTGGCTTCTGATATACTCTAATTTTCTTATGTTAGAAATATTTCGCATAATTAAAAACCAACCAAATATAAGGCAAATTATAATAGTAATAATTAAAACTACTAAAAAAGCACGAGTGCGAGTTTGGTCAATTGTAAGCATAGTCCCGCTTAAATCAGTATGTGGTTGATACGTTGTAAAGAACAAAAGCACTGTAATAAGGGCCCCTGCAAGCATTATAAAAATATAGCTCATAATTAATTTTTTTTGCATAATGTCACTCCTTAAAACGATAGCCAACGCCACGAATTGTTTCGATATACGTTTCGGTTTCATCATTTAAAATTATTCTAATATGCCGAATGTGAACGTCAACCGTTCGTGTTTCACCACAATAATCATAGCCCCAAACACGGTCAAGCAGTATATCACGTGACATTACACGCCCTTTATTTTGGGCAAGGATTTTAATAAGCTCAAACTCTTTTAGGGTTAATTTAAAAGCCTCTGTTCCTCGTGAAATTTTATGCTTGCCGGTATCAATTACCAAATCCTGTGCTAATATAAGCTCACCATCAAGAATGGGTTCGGTATTTGAATCCGTTCTTCTGAAAATAACCTTCATTCTTGCAATTAGTTCTCTAACGCTAAAAGGCTTTGAAATATAATCATCAGCGCCTATTTCTAAACCTATAATTCTGTCTAACTCATCATTTTTTGCTGTCAGCATAATAATTGGTATTTTTGAGGTTGATGCATCGCCTCTAAGCTTTTGAACGGCAGTTAAGCCATCAATGCCAGGCAGCATTAAATCTAAAATAACCATATCTGGCTTTTTTTCTGCCGTTAATTTGAGCATATCCTCAGCATTTGAAAAGGTTTCGACATTATACCCGTTTTTCTCTAAGTTGTATTTTATAAGCTCGCATATATGCATTTCATCATCAACAGTATATATCTTTTTGGTTGCCATAGTAATAACTCCCTATAATTTCATTAGTTTATTAATCGAATTATATAATATTAGTATTGCTACGTCAAGGAAAAATGTGATATAATACTCACTAATTGTAAATATTAGTCGGAGGTATTAAAAATGTTGATTTTTGGTGGCATTGCAGAGGATAGTATTTTGCGTGACATAATTACCCCAAATGGTTATTTGAGTGCATGGAGTAAGCTAATAGCCTTTGCAGAGGAAACGGCAAGTAGTGATAATGTTTTGCGTGAATATATTATAACAAAACTGTTAAACGAGGAAAATGTTTTAACATTAAAATGTGAAAATTCAGAAAGCATAGGCGAAAGCTTATATAATTCAGCGTTATATGATATAAAAAATATTTGGAATACATATTTTGAATTTGACTATTTAGCTATGGCAAAAGAAAATAAACTGCCATATATGAATAATTATATATCAACAGAAAAAAATAATTACAAATTTTTAGACTATCATAATTCATTGATGGCTTTGCTAAAATGCAGTACCCCAAAAGAATTATTAGATAGAATAATTACGCATATAAAAAAATATGGCTGTGGTGGCTTTGCAAAATATATTGCATTTACATGGTCGGACGGATTAATTGGAATTGAGCACCCAGACACAATTTCGTTTGAAAGCTTGGTTGGGTTAGAATTTCAAAAGGATATATTAATTTCTAATACAGACGCTTTTGTAAAAGGGCTACCCTCTAATAATGTTCTTTTATGTGGAGATAGTGGAACTGGAAAATCGTCATCAGTTAAGGCGCTCCTTAATAAATATTATTTAGATGGCTTGCGCTTAATAGAATTCCCACGTGTGCATTTGAAAAGGCTACCAGATGTTTTTAAGCTACTTGCTAACAGGCGAAATAAATATATAATTTTCCTTGATGACCTTTCTTTTGAGGAGGATGATGTGGAATATAAGCACCTTAAAGCAGTAATAGATGGGCAAATTGAAAAACAGCCAGATAATGTGCTTTTGTATGCAACATCAAACAGACGTAATTTGATTAAGGAAACTTGGGCAGATAGGGAATCAAATGAGGAAATTCACGCAAGAGATTCAATGCAGGAAAAAATGTCGCTTGCAGAGAGGTTTGGAATTAGATTGATTTTCACTTCTCCATCACAGGTTGAATATTTAAACATTGTAGAGAGTATCTTAAAAGAGAGCAATATTGAAATGACAGACGAAATTAAAAGGCAAGCAATAATTTGGGAAATGCGCTATAACGGACGTTCTGGAAGAACTGCAAAACAGTTTTCTAATAACATATTACAAAATGGAAATTAAGGAGATAAACCGTGGATATAATTACAATAATTCTACTGGCTATTGGGCTTTCAATGGACGCCTTTGCTGTATCAATAACAAACGGTATTATAATTAAAAAGGTTAAATTTAAACAAGCATTTAACATTGCCTTGTGTTTTGGGCTTTTTCAAGCAATAATGCCCCTAATCGGTTGGAAATTGGCAAGCTATTTTAGCACATATATAATTAACTTTGACCATTGGATAGCGTTTATTTTGCTTTCAGCAATTGGTGGCAAAATGGTGCACGAGGCATTTGAGGAAGAACATATAGATAAAAAATCTGACCCAACAAAGTTAGGCAAATTAATATTACTTGGGCTTGCAACAAGTATAGATGCCCTTGCAGTTGGCGTGAACTTTGCCTTTATTAAAACTGATTCATTATTTTTTACTATTGCAACCATTGGGCTAACTACATTTATAATATCTTTCGTTGGCGTATATTTTGGCAAAACCTTTGGCTCGTTCTTTAAAAAAGAAGCAGAAATATTTGGTGGTGTGGTACTATTTTTAATCGGTCTTAAAATATTAATCGAGCATTTGTTTTTTTAGGCACATTTCTCACCCTATTTGCGTATAATGCAATGGGGTGATATAATTATGTTAAATGTATTTATTTCAGCAGTAGTTTGCTTTTTTGCTATATTTGGCATTATACAAATGGGTAAATGCTTTTATAATGAGCTTTGCAAATATCGTAATGATTATACAATTGTTGTTACTGTAAAAAATCAGCAAGATAATGTAGAGGAAATAATTAGGGCAACTGTTTGGAAAAGCCTAAATGGCTTAGAGGGAAGCAACGTTCCAGAAATAATAGTGGTTGACCTTGGCTCAGAGGATGAAACAATGGAGGTTCTCCTTCGTTTAAGCAGAGAATATGAGTTTGTAAAAGTTTTAGACCGTGACGAATACATAGAATTTTTTGAGAAAAAAGGTTGTTGAATATGTCGAATGAAAATAATAACGATCAGCAAACACTAACGGGCGTAGTCGAGGATATTGTCTATTACAATGATGATAATGGCTACGCTGTTTGCTATGTGCAAACGGGGGCTGAATATATTACTGTTGTTGGTTATATGCCATATATTGCAGAGGGCGAAAGCGTAAGCGTAACAGGTAGCTGGACCTTCCACGCAGAATATGGGGCGCAGTTTAAGGCAAATTACTATGAAAAAAATATGCCAAAGGAAAAGGCAGAAATTTTAAAATACCTTGCGTCTGGCGTTATAAAAGGTGTAAGGCGTGCAACTGCTGAAAAGATAGTTGAATATTTTGGCGAGCAAGCACTTGAAATAATCGCAAAATCACCACAAGACCTCTCAAAAATTGCAGGTATATCTAAAAACAAGGCGATTGAAATTGGCAAATCGTATTCGGAACAGCTTGGTGTTCGTGATGTTGTAATTTTTCTTCAAAAATATGGTGTGTCACCTAATTATGCTGTAAAGGTGTACAAGCGTTATGGAACTGCATCGGTTGACATAATAAAAAATAACCCATATGTTTTAGCAGAGGAGGTATATGGAATAGGCTTTAAAACTGCCGATAAAATTGCTATGAGCATAGGCGTTTTAGAAAATTCTATAACTCGAATAGAGGCGGCGGCAAGCTTTGGACTTTGGGAGGCAGCGATGAATGGGCATACCTATTTACCACGCAAAGCTCTTGCCCAAAATATTTGTAGCCTCATAAATGTTGATGAGGGAGAGGCAGATAATGCAATCTCATCAATGCTTTTTTCTAATAAATTAGTTAACGAAAATTACCCTAACCTTGAAGTAATTTATCAGCCTGCTATGTTTTTTGCAGAGGTATATGTTGCAAAAAGGCTACTTAATATATCAGGTGTAACATTTATTCAAAATGAAATGAATGCTGATGAAATAATCGAGCAGGTGGAAAAGGAGCAAAGTATCCAGCTTGCAAGCCAGCAAAAACAGGCAGTATATGGTGCGTTGCAAAATGGTGTAATGGTTATAACTGGTGGGCCCGGAACTGGAAAAACTACAATTATTAACACAATAATTAAGGTTATGGAGCATTTGGGTAAAAATATTATGCTCGCTGCACCAACAGGGCGTGCGGCAAAGAGAATGACAGAAATGTGTGGCTTAGAGGCAAAAACTATTCACAGGCTTTTAGAGGTTGGCTTTTCCGAGGAAGAGGATGGAATGAGTTTTTCAAGGAACGAACAAAACCCGTTAGATTGTGATATATTAATAGTTGATGAAATGAGTATGGTTGACACAATTCTTATGAATTCTATGCTAAAAGCAGTAAAAAGTGGCACTCGCCTTATAATGGTTGGCGATAGCGACCAGTTGCCGTCTGTCGGCGCTGGTGATGTTCTGCGTGATATTATAGCGTCTGGGAGCGTGCCTGTTGTTGCGCTAACGGAAATATTTAGGCAGGCAAAGGAAAGTATGATTGTTGTTAATGCACATAAAATTAACCATGGTGAATATCCAATTTTAAATAAAAAAGATAGTGATTTTTTTATAGTGCAACGGGATAATGCACAGGATATTGTAAGCTCAATTGTAGATTTATGCAAAAACCGTTTGCCAAATACTTATGGCTATGACTCTAAAACTCAAATACAAATTTTAACTCCAACCAGAAAAGGCATTACAGGGGTTAATACTCTAAATGAAAAGCTTCAATTAGCCCTAAACCCACCCTCGCACAATAAAAAGGAAAAGCAGTTTAAAAATATCCTCTTTCGTGAGGGCGACAAGGTAATGCAGCTTAAAAATAATTATACAATTGTGTGGAAAAAGGTTTCAAATGAAGGTGACGGAGTGGGCGTATTTAACGGTGATGTAGGCTTTATAGATACGATTGACCATTCAGATGAAACGGTTAAAATAATTTTTGACGACCGTGTTTCGATATATGACTTCTCTCAGCTTGATGAGGTTGACCTTGCCTATGCTGTGACTGTTCACAAAAGCCAAGGGAGTGAATTTGAGGTAGTAATAATGCCAATGTATCCGTGCGCACCTATGCTTCAAAACAGGAATTTGTTATATACTGCTGTCACTCGTGCTAAGAAATTAGTTGTATTAGTTGGCAGAGATTCTGTAATTCAGGTTATGGTTGATAATATAAGCGAGCAAAAAAGGTATTCTGGTTTGCAAAACAAATTGAGGGTAGATGTATGAATTTATCAAGCTTGATTAATAACTTTTTTATCCCACCAAACTGTATATGCTGTGGTGACACATTAGATATAAGGGTTAAATATTGTATTTGTAGTGCTTGTAGTGAAAAGCTACCGTTTGCAATTGGAAGAAAATGTAGAATATGTGGAGTGCCACTCTCCTCGGAGTATGGCGACCTTTACTGTGGCAATTGCAAAAGCAACAAAAGGGCATTTGCGCAAAATGCATCAAGGTATGTTTATAAAGATGTTGTGGCAGCTGCAATTAAGAAAATGAAATTTGGCTCAAAGCAATTATGGATTGCCGATACTTTTGGGACATTTCTTTCACAAACTGTGAGGGAGGAATATGGCGATATTAGCTTTGACGGTGTTACATATGTTCCAGTTAGTAAAAAAAGATATTTTGAGCGTTCATTTAACCAGTCAGAGGAAATTGCAGAAGCATTATGCCATGAATTAGGCTTAACATTTTTGCGAGATGTGCTAATTAAACCAAAGGACACGCCAAAGCAAAGTAGTCTGAAATTTAACGAAAGAGCAAATAATGTTAAAGGTAAATTTGTTGTGGCAAAGCCAGAGCTTGTAGTAGACAAAACAATTTTGCTTATTGATGATGTATTTACATCGGGTGAAACGCTTAACGAGTGCTCTAAAATCCTTAAAAAATCAGGTGTAACAGCAGTTTATACAGCAACAATTGCTATTGTAAAACTTGACTAATATGAATAATTTATCACATTAAGGTTAAAATATCTATGAGGTGATAAATATGTCAAAAAATTATAGAAAATCTCGCCTACTTATTCCAGAAAGCTATGACGGATTAACGAAATTCAAATTAGAGGTAGCGCAGGAATTAGGTATGCTTGAATTTTGCAAGGAAAATAATGACCATTACAAGGGTGATTTAACAGCAAAGGAAAACGGAAGCCAAGGTGGACCAATCGGTGGCGAAATGGTAAAGCGAATGATAGCATCGTATGAGAATAAATTAAAGTGAAGCAAAATTAAAAGGAGTGCTTCTGCACTCCTTTTAAATATCTAATTTATCAAGCCTTCCAGTTGTTGGGTCGATAATAAAACCGTAAACCTTAACATCTTTTGGGACTAATGGGTGTTTTTTGATTAAATTAACCGTTTCTGTAACAGATGCTTCAATATTATCAAAGCCTTTAAGCCATTTGTTAATATCAATACCAGAATAGCCTATTAAATCTAATGTTTCTTTTGGTATATTTCGGCTTTGCATTTTTTCAATAAGCTCTGCTGGCTCTAACCCTTGCATACCACAGTCATAATGCCCAATTATAAAAATTTCTTCGATGTCAAGCTGATATATCGCAACTAAGAGGCTACGCATTACGCTACCGAATGGGTGGGTGATAACTGCGCCAGCATTTTTGATTATTTTAATATCTCCGTTTTTAAAATTCAACGCCGCTGGCAAAAGCTCTGTAAGGCGAGTATCCATACAGGATAAAATAGCAATCTTTTTATTAGGATATTTTGTGGATGTAAATGCTTTGTGCTTATTGTTTGCAACGAATTTTTTGTTGTATTCAAGTATTTCATCAATGTGCGACAATAAAATCACCTCATAATAATACTAATTGAATTTAATTCGTTTGTCAATAAATATTTGACAATGAAAGCTTATTTGACAAGGTGTTAGTTTTTTATTATAATATTAGTCACTAATAAAAAACATATCGGAGGTACAAAATGGCAGATTTAAAAAAGTTGCAAAATGGTAGCGATATAAGAGGTGTTGCATTAGAGGGAATTGAAAATGAGCATATAAACCTAACTCCACAGGTTGCACAAACTCTTATAAGTGCATTTGTCGTGTGGTTAACAAATAAAACACAAAAAGCTAATTTGAAAATTTCGGTTGGCTGTGATTCACGCCTTTCAGGTGGCGTGTTAAAGCAAGCTGCAATAGATGGTATAACTAAGCTTGGGCATAGTGTAAGTGATTTTGGGCTCGCTTCAACCCCTGCTATGTTTATGTCAACAGTGCTTGATGGCTATAATTACGATGGTGCTATAATGATAACTGCAAGTCATCTGCCTTTTAATAGGAACGGTTTTAAGTTTTTCACCCCAGATGGTGGGCTTGAAAAACAGGACATAGCAAGCATTATAGAAATCGCAGAAAATACAGAATTTGCCGATAGCCAAAGCATTGGCGTATCAAATAATGTAAATTTTATGTCTGCTTATGCTAATTACTTAGTGGAAAAAATTCGTGCTGGTGCAAATGACAAAGCAAATTATGATAAGCCACTTGCTGGCTTTAAGATTATTGTTGATGCTGGTAATGGTGCAGGCGGGTTTTTCGCCGAGCACGTGCTTAAACCATTAGGTGCAGACACAACAGGAAGCCAATTTTTAGAGCCAGATGGCAATTTCCCTAACCATATTCCAAACCCAGAGGATAAACAGGCGATGCAAAGTATTTGTGATGCAACAATTACAAATGGCGCAGACCTTGGCATTATATTTGATACAGATGTTGACCGTTCTGGTGCAGTAGACAAAAACGGCAAGGAAATTAACCGTAACCGTATAATAGCACTAATGGCATCTATCGTTCTTGCAGAGCACCCAGGTTCGGCTATTGTGACAGATTCTATTACCTCTGATGAGCTTAAAACCTTCATACAAGACAAGCTTGGTGGTGTGCATCATAGATTTAAAAGAGGATATAAAAATGTAATAAATGAATCAATAAGGCTTAATAACGAGGGCAAAGAAAGCTACCTTGCCATTGAAACCTCTGGGCATGGTGCTTTAAAAGAAAACTTCTTTTTAGATGATGGCGCATATCTTATGGCGAAAATACTTATAAAGATGGCAATATTGCGACAAGAGGGTAAAACAATAGATATGCTACTTGCTGAGCTTGAAGAGCCACTTGAATCTAAGGAGTTTCGTTTAAATATAAAAAATGATGATTTTAAAACTTATGGCAATATGGTTATAGAAAAGCTAACCGAATATGCTACGATGCAGCAGGAGCTCCAGCCTGCGACAGAAAATTACGAAGGAATAAGAGTTTCACTTGCAAAACAAAATGGTGATGGTTGGTTTTTACTTCGTTTGTCACTTCATGACCCATTAATGCCACTAAACATTGAGTCACGCTTGCAAGGTGGCACAAAGCAGATTGCAACTGGTCTATATGAATTTTTAAAACAGTTTGATGAGCTTGATATTTCAAGCATTGAGAAATTTATAAAAGGTTAAAAAAAGGCCTCCATTCAAAATGGAGGCCTTTTAGTTATTCAATTATCTTTGGAAACAATCTTTGCAGTAAACAGGTTTTTCGCCATTTGGCTTAAATGGAACAGTTGTTGATTTTCCACATTCAGCACATACAGCTGGGAACATCTCTCTTTGAGTGTTTCCGAAACCGCCTCTTGTATTGCCGCCTCTTTGTTGTTGTTTTTTCGTTGCTCTACAATCAGGGCATCTTTGTGGTTCGTTGTCAAAACCCTTTTCCTTGTAAAAAGCTTGTTCGTTTTCTGTGAAAACGAATGTTGAGTTGCAATCTCTGCATGATAAAGTCTTATCTGCCATATTCATATACCTCCAGTTTTTATTTGGATTTAAACATTCCAAACATTTGGCTCCAAATAAATTAAGGAGGGCTTTGTCTAAAAATAAATCAATCCACTTCTTTTAGTATAACATATATAAGGTATATTTGCAATAAAAATTTTTAAGTAAAATTGTTTTTCCACCAGAAAAGTTATTTATTGAAAATTATTTAGACAAAAAAGCAGGAATTTAGTCATATTTTGATTGTAATTTCAAAAAAAAGTTGGTATAATATAATGAAAGTTAAATTTTTAACTAATTGTTTGAAAATAAACCAAAGCCTGTGCGCTTTGAGTGAAATGAAAGGAAACGTCATAAATATGAAAGAATTAACAAATCAAAAACGTATTAACGTAACTGTGAATGGTCGTGAAATAGAGGTGTATGATGGCTTAACTATCCTGCAATCACTAATTCAAGAGGATATTCATATCCCACATCTATGCTATGATATTAGGCTTGAAAGGTCCAATGGGAACTGTGGACTGTGCGTGGTTGAACTTGGCGAAAAAGGCGAGCGTGATGTAAAGGCATGCCAAACTCCTATAAAAGAGGGTATGGTTATTTGCACAAACAGCCCTAAGCTTGAAAGCTATCGCAAGGTTCGTCTTGAACAATTGCTCTCTGACCATAATGCAGATTGTGTTGCGCCATGTGTTATGACTTGTCCTGCAAATATTGATATTCAATCCTATCTTCGTAATGTAGGTAATGGTAATTTCAAAGCAGCAGTGCAAGTTATTAAAGATAGTAATCCCTTTCCAAGCGTTTGTGGACGTGTTTGCCCACATCCTTGTGAGGCAGAGTGTAGAAGAAACCTTGTAGATACACCAGTGGCAATTAATTATGTAAAACGTTTTGCTGCTGATTGGGATATGGCGCAGGAACAACCGTGGATTCCAACTAAAAATACAGCTACTGGCAAGAAAATAGCTATTATAGGTGCAGGTCCATCTGGACTTTCTGCTGCATATTATAGTGCCATAAATGGTCATAATGTTACTGTTTTTGAACGTCAGCCTGAGGCTGGTGGAATGATGCGTTACGGAATTCCTGAATATCGCCTTCCAAAAGCAACGCTTGATAAAGAAATTGACATTATGAAAAGCTTAGGCGTAAAAATTATGACAGGCAAAACCTTGGGTACTCATATTCATTTGGAAGATTTACATAAGGATTTTGATGCTGTGTACCTTGCAATAGGCTCGTGGCGTGCAACACCTATGCAAATTGAGGGTGAAAACCTACACGGTGTTTATCTTGGCATACAGTACCTTGAACAAAACACAAGGGGTGTAGATATTAATTTAGGTGAAAATGTTGTAGTTATAGGTGGTGGAAACACAGCTATCGATTGTGCAAGAACAGCACTTCGCAAGGGTGTAAAATCCGTTAAGCTTATTTATCGTCGTACACAAGATGAAATGCCTGCCGAAAAATATGAGGTTGAAGAAGCGTTGCACGAAGGTGTAGAGATGCTATTTTTAATGGCACCAACTAAGATTGTTCTTGAAAATGGAAAGAAAATGCTTCAATGTATCAAAATGACTTTGGGTGAGCCTGACCGTTCTGGTCGTCGCCGTCCTGTTCCTGTTGAGGGTAGCGAATTTTCAATTGAGGCAGACACCATTATTGGCGCAATAGGTCAAAGCACAAATACGCAGTTCCTGTATAATGACCTACCAGTAAAGCTTAATAAATGGGGCGATATTGAGATTAACGGAAAGACCTCGCAAACCTCTGAAATTAATATATTCGCAGGTGGAGATTGTGTAACAGGCCCTGCAACTGTAATTCAAGCAGTTGGTGCAGGTCGTCATGCAGCCGAATCTATTGACAGCTTTTTAATGAAAGGCTATGTTAAAGAAGGCAATGTAGATTATAGCTGTAGTCGTGGCTCTATGGAGGACTTGCCAAAATGGGAATTTGAACAAATTCATAAATTCAAACGTGCAGATATGCCTGCAATTTCAATTGATAAACGTAAAAATAATTTTGAAGAAGTTGAACTTGGATATACTGAAGAAACTGCAAGAGATGAAGCTCGTAGATGCTTAAGATGTGGTTGTAGCGAACGTTTTGTATGTGATTTAAGAAAAGAAGCGCAATCTCAAGGGGTTGAATTTGTAAATCCTATTCACGAACGCCCACTTATCCCTATGGTAGACGACCACCCATTTATTATGCGCGACCATAATAAATGTATATCTTGTGGACGTTGTATCGCTGCGTGTGCAGAGATTGAAGGCCCTGATATTCTAACATTTTATATGAAGCAGGGTAGACAGCTTGTTGGCACCAAAAGTGGACTTCCACTAAGCGAAACAGATTGTGTAAGCTGTGGACAATGTGTAAATGCTTGCCCATGTGGTGCTCTGGATTATCGCCGTGAGAAAAACAAAGTATTTAGGGCAGTTAATGACCCTAATAAAACAGTTGTTGCGTTTGTTGCACCTGCTGTTAGAAGTATAATTTCATCATCATACAATATTCCATTTGAAGAGGCATCTTCATTTATGGCTGGTCTTCTTAAAAAGATGGGGTTTGACAAGGTTTTCGACTTTACATTTGCTGCCGATTTAACAATAGTTGAAGAAACCACAGAATTTTTAACACGAGTTGCACAAAAAGGTGTTATGCCTCAATTTACATCGTGTTGCCCTGGTTGGGTTAATTTCGTTGAAAAGCGTTACCCAGAAATAATTCCATACTTATCAAGCTGTAAATCCCCTCAAATGATGATGGGTGCAACTGTGAAAAATCAATATACACAATTGATGGGAATTGATAAAAAGGATCTTTATGTTGTTTCTATTGTTCCATGTCTTGCTAAAAAGTTTGAGGCTGACCGTCCAGAATTCGTAACAGATGGAATTCCTGATATTGATGCTGTATTGTCTTCAAGTGAAATGCTTGAAATGGTGAAGCTACTTAGAATAAACAAATCTGATATAGTGCCACAAGAATTTGACGAGCCTTACAAACAAGTGTCTGGCGCTGGTATTTTATTTGGCGCTTCTGGTGGTGTTGCAGAGGCTGCACTCCGTATGGCTGTTGAAAAGCTTACTGGCAATGCACTAACCGACCATCTTGATTTCGAAGAAATTCGTGGCTTTGAGGGTGTTAAAGAATCTACCGTAGAGGCAAACGGCACAAAGGTTCGAGTTGCTGTTATTAGTGGGCTTCATAATGCCGAGCCAATCGTTGAAAGAATTATTCAAGGTATTCCTGTAGGATATGATTTAATTGAGGTTATGGCGTGCCCAGGTGGTTGTATTTGTGGAGCAGGTCACCCAGTTCCTGAGAAGATTGATAGCTTAGATAAGCGTCAAAAAATCCTTGTGAATATCGATAAAACTTCGAAATACCGCAAATCTCAAGAAAACCCTGATATTCTTAGACTTTATAAGGATTTCTACGGCGAGGCAAACTCTCCACTTGCACATAAGCTATTGCACACGCATTATTCGCCAAAAAGTGGTGATAGTGTGGGCTGCAACATTCGCAAGAAGGCTAATTCTGCTTTTATGACGCAGGAATTTACAGTTTGCTTGTGTGAGGAATGTTCAAGCAAGGGTTCACAAGAATTATATAGTAAAACAATGGATGCTGTTAAGCAATTGAAAATGGATACATTTGTCGATGTGAAAACTATTCGCTTAGATAAATCCCATTCATCAAATGGTAT
>CAYVWT010000017.1:0-8007 GCA_964455565.1 uncultured Clostridiaceae bacterium
GGCTTTGCAAGGCGATTATAATTACCCTTATCGTCCTTGTCAAACTGAGTGAAAACTAAGTTCCAAAACTCTACAAAACGGTCACAATCGCAACCAACTGCACATTCAGGGCTTCCACAGCCTGCTTCCTCGCCACGGTCATAATATATTTCAGAACAAGGTCCACAAGGGCCTGTCCCTATTTCCCAAAAATTATCTGCCTTGCCGAGGCGCACAATACGGTCAGCGGCTACTCCAACATTATTAACCCAAATCTCGCCTGCCTCGTCGTCCTCTTCATATATGCTAACCCACAAACGGTCTATCGGCATTTCCATTTCCTTTGTGATGAATTCCCACGCCCACGCAGTCGCCTCGTTCTTGAAATAGTCGCCAAAGCTAAAATTACCGAGCATTTCAAAGTATGTGCCATGTCGAGCAGTCTTGCCCACACGCTCAATGTCTGGTGTGCGAATACACTTTTGGCAGGTGGTAACACGCTTTGATGGTGGAACCTCCTTGCCAGTAAAATATGGTTTAAGTGGTGCCATTCCTGCATTTACAAGCAATAGCGAAGCATCATTTTGTGGTACAAGAGGAAAGCTTGGAAGCCTTAAATGTCCCTTACTTTCGAAAAATGCTAAATATCGTTCTCTAATTTCATTTAATCCTAACTTCTGCATTATTTTTCACTTCCTAATTATAATAGTAAACTAACCTATATTGTATATTTTTTATGGTAGATTGTCAAGTATTGGGTTGGGGGGATACAAAAATACACCCCCTCGGTTGAGGGGGTGTAATATTATTAATATTCAATCACTTATTCTTTCCTACCAAACTAATTTCAAAAAAGATCTGAATGTGTACCTGTTCGAGTAAGCACAAGGGTATTATTTTCAACATAATAAATCAGTAGCCAATCGGGCTTAATATGACATTCTCTATGACCAATATAATCACCACTTAATTTATGGTCACGATATTTTTCACCCAAAGGAATTTCTTTTAAAAGCGTTCCGACAACTTCATTTAGTAAAGAAATATCTAAATTACGCTTTTTAGCTAAAATTAAATCCTTTTTGAAATTTGTTGTATAATCAAGTTTTAACATTAAATCCCCATTTCCTTGAACATTTCATCAACATTATCAAACCTGCCACCATTTTTAGCAATTTCCTCTGATTCTCTCATTGCCGATAAGGTTTCTGAATTAGGAATGTGCTTTTTAAGTTCAAAAGGAAGTCCGCCCTCATTTATTGATTGGTACAAAAACATATTTATAGCGTCGGTTACGGTAATTCCAAACTGAGAATATAATTTTTCTGCCTCTGCTTTGACTTTTGGGTCAATTCTAACATTCAACACTGCTGTTTTAGCCATTTTTAATCACCTCACTAATAATATAACACAATGCATATACATTTGCAATACTTTAGATTATATTATATGTAACTATACAACAAAAAATACACCCCCTCGACCGAGGGGGTGTTAAATTTACTGCTAATACAGGAGGTGTTCTGTATTATTGTTTTATGATAACTATTTCTTTAACTTCGCCCTTGAATATTCTTATAAATACTTTACGAGCGTCTGCACTGTCGAACTTCTGGATTTGGCTTGCGTCTACAACGCTAACCTGTGAACCAACAGTCTTAGTAAAGTCATAGTTATAAACCTTAGCACCAGTAATATCGAAGTTTGTTTCTGTCATATTGCTTGCTGTTACGTTGATTGATGTTGCAAACTTCTTAGTTACCTTACCTAAAACAGTTTCCATCTCTGTTCCTGCAACGCTTGTATACAATTCTTTTGCTATATTAGCCTTGTCACGTCCGTCGAATAGAACTGTTACTTTATCTATTTCACCACGAGCGTTTGTAGTGTACTGAATTATATCACCAGCTTGTAGTGCTGTTCCGTCTGCTCTTACAAGAGTTGTAGCGTCTTTTGAAAGTTTATCAATAGTTACGCCATTCTCGATTGCATAAAGCTTCTGAACTGCTGTTTGCTCTGAATTTTGAGTGTCTGTAATTCTGTCAACAAGAGCTATTGGAGATTCTGCATTTGTTTGACCTTGGCTATCTTTAACGATAATTACGCCTGCTGTCATATCCTCTGATAGGTCATAAACCTCTACATTGTAGTTAGATTTATCAACAAACATACTCATATTTCTTACTGCAAAGTCTGCTGGGTCTGTCTTACCTGCTGGAATGTCAAGAACTATTGTTGAAGCGTTAATGTTAAATCCACCAAGTTTTTTAGCTGCACTGTTGTACGCTACACTTGCTGATTTGTAATCCATTGAGAACATATCTTTAAGAGCTGTTCCTGTGTTATTAGCTGCCGCTGTGTTTACATAGTAGATTTCGCCTGCTGAGTTCACTTCATAAGTGATAAGCTGTGCTACTGCGCCAGCATTTGCTGCTAAAATTGCTGCTTTTGCATCTGTTCCGTTAAGACCAGTTACACTGTTAACCTTAATTTTGTCTGCGCCCTTTAATACTACAGTTTCGCCTGCTTTGTTAAACAATTGTAATTCTAACTTGTTGTCGATTGAGCCAGTCATTTCTGCATTAACAAGGTAAGCATAGTTGCTGCCTGCACGAGTTAGTGTGTCAACTGCTGCGATTTTACCATCTGCATCAAGGTAGAAGGTTCCCTCGTCCTCAAGCTTAATTGTTGGACGGTTTGCCTCTGTATAGTTTGCAGCTATTTCATATAATTTGTCGCCAATTTTAACTTTATCTGATTCTAACTCAATTACTTTACCAGTAACCTTTTCGTTTGAAACGATAACGTTAATTACTTTTGCATCAGCAACATTTGGTTTATCCATAGCTACTGAAAGAACGTCCCACTCTTTAATAGTATCAAGAGTTACTGGTTGACCATCCTTAGTGATTGTGAATTTAATGTTTTTGTCATCTGGGTCAAGAACTAATGAAAGCATATTATATTTGTCATTTACACGGAAGCTTGTTAATGATACATCATCAACTACGATATTTTTATATTCTGTTACAAAAACATAGCCATAGTTGTCAGAACCGTCTGTATCAAGGATTGTTACTTTACCTGATTTAAGGTTCTTAATGTCGCTTAGATTGTAAGCCGTTGCAACACCATTGTAGAATACTTTTGCTGTGCTTGAAATTGTAGCCTTTGTTGGTGTTCTATCTGTTGTTTTGTTAATCCAGTAAGAAAGTGTCTGTGGACCATTTACTGCGCCAGTTAAGTCTTGAATGTCACTTGCTGCTACTGTGATAGCTGTGTTTTTGTTAGAGTCATTTGCTACAAGAACAAGGTTTTTATCACTTGTAGTGTCTGATTCTTGAACATAAGCTACAACATTTCTTGCAAGGTAATTCTTAGCGTCTGTACCTGCTACTTTATAAGTGTCAATTACGTTATCAACTTTAATTTGAACTTCATCTTCACGAAGTGATGATGCGCCAGTTAATGATGATTCGCTGTTTGCTACTACCTGACCAAATACTTTTGTAACATCTAATTTGTCTTTTAGAAGAGTTTTGTCGACTACTGTGTATTGCTCTTCGCTACCAAAGCCGGTTCTTTCCATAAGGTCAGTTGTTAAGCTGTTGAATGTCATCATAGCAACCATACCTCTTGTTGCTGGTGCATTTGCTCCTGCTGAAACTCCACCCTTTAATAGGTTGTTCTGACCTGCAACTACAAGGTAACCTGTTGGGAAACCGCCACTTGCCTTTGCGCTTGGCTCAAAGCCTAAAACACGAACAAGAATTGTTGCCGCTTCTGCAAATGTTACTTTGTCGTCTGGACGGAATGTTCCAACGTCATCACCAATGATGAATTTCTGTGATGCCGCAACGTTGATATAACCTGTTGCCCAATGGTCTTTAACTACGTCTGGGAATGAAGATTTTTCGTTTGAAGCTGATGCAGCGTCATCAAGCCCTGCTGCTTTTACTGCCATCTTTGAAAACTCTGAACGTGTAATACTGTCTTCAAGCCTAAATGCGCCAGTGTCTTTGTCACCAACCATAATTTTTAGTGCTTGTAAAAGTTGTACTGATTCTTCATACTTTGTTCCTGTTACATCTGTTGGCAATGCTGATGCATTTGCCATTGGAACCATTAGTGCTAAAGTCATTGCACAAGTTACGACTAATGCTCCGATTCTTTTAAACTGATTCATTTTTGTTTCCTCCTTAGGTTTTTGGTTGTTTGTTGTTATTTGTATTCCCTTCATCTTCTTACCCTGCGATGCACTTCTCACGATTCTTGTTTCACCTCCTGTTTAATGTACTACTCATATTACCTCTCCGTCGAGCATACCACCGTTTACATAATCATTGTTATATCGGTGTTATGTCAACCACAATTGCAATGATACACTATATCGAGATTACTTTCAACCCTAAATATTTACCACTTTTGGTTATTTCTTATTGAATTCCTAATACAGTTATGATATTATATAAGTAGTTATATATATGTACATATTATACTGGAGGGGTTTAAATGAAACTAAAAGGATTTATTGCAACAACGGTTGTATTTGTTATGCTTATGGCTATTCTTCCAATCACCTATGCAGGTACTTTCCCTGATGTAACAGAGCGTCATGCTTGGGCGGCACAATACATAGAAGATATGGTTAGCAGAGGAATGCTAAAGGGGTACCCCGACGGCTCGTTTAAGCCAGATAAATCTATATCTAAATTGGAATCTCTTATACTCGCTGCAAGGATTCTCGGTTTTACTAATCCCGATAACCAAAAATACATAGAAACAGCAACAAAGGTTTTTGCGAACGACCTTAGCCTTTATGACATTGAATATAAAAGCGAGGTTTCATACCTGCTTTATTGGAATGTTTTAAAGATAAGCGAGCTTCCATCATACCTTGCAGATTCTGTTAAAGGTGTGCCTTTAAAACGGTACGAGGCAGCCATACTTTTAACAAAGGTAATGGGCGCTGAAAAGGTTGCACTCGATAACACTATGATTATCCTTGACTTTGCTGACGATAGCACTATACCTGCTTCATCAAAGGCATACATTGATTATGTTAACACTAAAAAGATTATGAATGGTGTTGAAGATAACAAGTTTGCGCCACAGGGCGAGGTTACTCGCGCAATGATGGCTACTATGATGCAACGTGTAGAAAAAGCTATGAATATTACTATAATAGAAGCAACAGTTGTATCTGCAAGCAGTAGCGCATCTACTATTACTGCTACTGTTACTAACGAAACAGATAGCTCAACGTTCACAATTGCACCTGATACTATAATTAAGTTAGACGGCTTAGATGCCTCACTTGTTTCACTTATTGCAGGTGTCAAAATACGGTTATACACCCAAGATAGTAAAATACGCTTTGTAGAAGCAATTGCATCTGATTTGCAATTTGCCACAGAGGGTGTTATACAATCTACCTCTACAAATAACGGTGCAAGAATTATAAGCATAACCCCTACCCTAAGTACCTCCGACGAGGCAAAACAATATACACTTTCTGATGGCTGTGCTATTACCACAGATGGTGTACCTTCATTGTTTAATGCTCTAAGCAAGGGTGTATATGTTAAGCTACAAATAAAAAGTGGCAAGGTTGAAAGCGTTGTTGCTGAAACTAAGGAAAAAACCTTCCGTGGCGTAGTTGATTCGTTAAGCTTTGATACTGGTGAGGGAGGTCTTACACTTAAGCTTACAGACGGAACACTACAAAGCTTTAAATTTGCAACTGACGTTACCATTATTCGTAATGGCAAGCAAGATGAAGTAAGGCAAATTGGCGCTGGTGACACAGCAGAATTAACAGTTCAATATGGAAGAATTAAAAAGTTTGCAGGGACAAGCATCAATAAATCAACTGATGGAACTATTGAGGAAATAATCATTTCATCAAGCCCTAAGCTTACAATAAAAGAAGGCGGTATTTCAAAAACTTATTCCATTACCCCAACCACGAAGTTTATAGTTGATGACGCAACAGATTCAACAATATACTCATTAAGGCTTGGTGCAACAGCAACTCTTGATTTACAAAGTGAAAATATTACTTCAATTAAAACAAAAACGGTTGTTATTCCACCACAGCTTGTTGGTACTGTAAGCTATATACACCCAACAGGAAATGTTATGGGTATAGATGTTGTAAACCCTACAACTGGTGCTGTTACGACAACACAAGCAATTGTTAAATCTAATGCTAAAATTATGGACAACACAGCTTCAAAAATTACACAGTTCAAGCAAATTACAAAGGGTAGAACGGTTGTTGTAATTGGAACTGTTAACTATGGCGTATTTGAAATAAATACAATTATTATTACTTTGTAATTAGGGGATTAAAACACTATGATAGAAGATTTTAAAAAGTTTGCCTTCAAGGGCAATGTTATGGATTTAGCAGTCGGTGTTATTATTGGTGGTGCATTTGGTAAAATTGTTACCTCGCTTGTAAATGACATTATTATGCCATTCATTGGTGTTTTACTTGGTGGAATAAATTTCAGCACACTACAATGGATAATAACCCCTGCCTCAGAAGGGCACGCCGAGCTTGCATTAAAATATGGCGCTTTCTTGCAAGCAATTGTTGATTTCTTTATTATCGCAGCATCAATTTTTATATTCGTAAAGATTATAACAAAGGTTGTAAGCAAAAAAGAGGATGAGCCTAAGGCAAAACCCGATGAGGTAAAATTGCTTGAAGAAATTAGAGATTTATTAAAGGATAAGAAATAGTACAAAAAAGCTACACTTCGAATGAAGTGTAGCTTTTTTGTATTATCTCGGTGTTGCTTCTAATCTATATATCGGGTTGCCCATTTCAGAAAAATACTTTTCATATTCTGTCATTATATTTTCCTTATAATCACTATTGTGAAGGTCCAAGGTTATATTTTTAAGGTTATAATTGTTTTCACAAAATGAGTTAAGTGAGAATTCGAAAAGCGGCTTGTTATCCGTCTTAAAATAAATTGCACCATCTTTTTTAAGCACCTTGCGATAATATTCCAAAAATTCTTTATAGGTTAGTCGCCTTTTACTATGCCTTTTTTTATGCCAAGGGTCACAAAAATTTATATAAATCCTATCGCACTTACCATCTGCAAGCATTTCGTTTAGCATTGCAGCATCGCCAAGAATAAACCTAACATTTGTTAGCCCTGCCATTTTCACCTTTTCTGCCGCAAGTATTAAAACGTCAATCAGCTTTTCAATAGCAATATAATTAACATCAGGGTTAGCCTCTGCAAGCTGTGTTATAAACCCACCCTTGCCACAACCAATTTCTATGTGAAGTGGTGCATTCTGGCTAAACTCTGCTTGCCAAATTCCTTTTTTGCCATCTGGCTGCTTAATCCATAGCCCGTCACAGTCATCAAGCCTTTGCACACCATTCTTTTTCTTCCTCATTCTCATTAGAGATACCCCTTATATCATTTTTGCGAATTCCACTGCATAGGCTGTAACCTTTTCAAGCTCTTCCTTAGATGGAACAAAGTTTGCACGCACGCCCTCACCAAAAACGTTCATTTTTAGCCCACGTAGGCGCTCTTCAAGCACCTTAACTGCCTCACCACTCCAACCATACGAGCCAAAAACACCACATAGCTTGCCTTTATTTGTTATAGCATCAATTCCAGAAATAATATCCCACACAGGCTTTAAGGCATCTCTGTTAATTGTAGGTGAGCCAAAAAGAACTGCATCTGAATGTTCAATTTTTTCATTAATTATTGCATTTTCAAAGTCAAGTATATTTATCATTTCAACATCAAAATTGCCTACACTCTCAATACCTTTTTTCATCTGCTCTGCCATTGTTGTAGTGCAACCGTACGCAGAAACATAAGCAATAACAACCTTTTTAACCTCATTTTTATTAAATATAGTGCTACTCCACGCTCTATATTTTTCAATTGCACTATCTATTCCCTCTACCAAAATTGGACCATGGCTTGGACAAACAACATCAAAATCTAAATATAATATTTCATCATAAAATTTTGATAATTC
>CAYVWT010000017.1:8017-25637 GCA_964455565.1 uncultured Clostridiaceae bacterium
CATTTCTCCATTAGTACCTGACGTCTCTATCCCTATGTTTTTTATTTCCATTATTATCCTCCTCCGTGCCTCTAATTTGTGCTATTATTACCCTCAACTCAATAATCGTCATTTACGCCGATCCCACTGCTTTTATTAAATCTAAATCCTTAATTTTATCAAGCCCATTTAGAACATTTTCTTTAAATGGTCCAAATATGCAGGCATAATAATACTGAAAGGCTTTATCATACTTATCTTTATAGTGAATTTTACTGTCCATCATAGTAGGCTCACAATAATGTGCACCCAAGAAATCGCAAGGGAACAATACCTTATCCTCGGCAATATATGTGAACATTGAATCTGGCCAATGCAAAAACGGCGCAATAGTAAAGCGCAAGGTTTTGCCCCCCAAATCAATAGAATCGCCATCCTTAACAATCTGCCCATTAAAACTGCAATTACATATAGCAGAAACATATTTATTTCCTGCCATAGAGCTTACAACAGTAATGCTTGGGTTTAGTTCAAGTAACCGAGCAAGGCTTCCAGAATGGTCTGGCTCGGTGTGATTAAGCACAATATAATCAATCTCTGTAACATCACAGATAGCAGAAATTTTCTCTAAATACTCATCAAAATAATTAATATGAACTGTTTCAATTAATGCAGTTTTATTTTCCCCTTTAACCAAATAAGCGTTATATGTTGTGCCAAATTCTGTCTGCATAATAATATCGAACACCCTAAGCTGAGGGTTTAAAACGCCAACAGAATATATATTTTCCTTTATAATCATAACTTTTCTCCTTTTTTTAAAAATGCACCCTATATTAAATATAGGGTGCAAAGCTTTATATAGCTTCAAATTGATCCTTGCCAACTCCACACATTGGGCAAACCCAATCCTCTGGAATATCTGCAAATGCTGTGCCAGGCTCTATACCTGAATCTGGATCCCCTATAGCTGGGTCATAAATATAACCGCAAGCTGTACATTCGTATTGTCCCATAACAACTGCCTCCTATATTATATATTTAATTACCACTTTGTAATCACTTTTACTCTAACATTTTATCATTTATTTCCTACTGTGTCAATATATATTGACATTGGCTAAATAGTATTATAAACTTTATATATTACAAGGCTTTGAGGGGTGTTCATTATGTTACTTAGCTTAGCTATTATTTTTATTTTAGGGCTACTTGCCAATAAATTATTTACTATAATTAAATTGCCTGGGTTTTTAGGTATGCTGTTAGTTGGATCTTTTTGCTCAAACCTTATAAACCCACAATTTTTATCTATATCTACAGATTTACGCAAGATTGCGCTTATAATTATACTGCTTAGGGCAGGGCTTAGCTTGGGGAAAGACCGGCTTGCTTCTGTGGGAGCTGTCACCCTAAAAATGAGCTTTATCCCCTGCATTTTCGAGGGGTTTGCCGCTTGCATTGCCTCGGTTTATTTGTTAGGTTTTAGCGTAATTGAGGGTGGAATGTTAGGGTTTATCCTTGCCGCTGTTTCACCAGCAGTTGTAATTCCTGCTATGCTTGAACTAAATAAAAATGACAAGGCAAAAAAAGTTTCAACAATAATTCTTGCAGGTGCATCTGTCGAAAACGTCCTTGCTATTACCATATTTTCAACCTTTTTAGGGCTGTATGGCAATAAAAATGCAAATTTATTATTACAAATAGCGAGTGTTCCAACTTCAATTATATTAGGCATTATTTCAGGCATTATTGCTGGTTTTTTCATTGTATATTTATCAAAAAAGCATCATATAAGGGATACAAAAAAAGTGCTTATAATTATTTCCGTGGCTATTTTGCTAACCTCATTAGAAGCTTTGTTGCAAAATAAGGTTGGCGTTGCATCACTTTTAGGGGTTATGACAATGGGCTTTATCATACTTGAAAAGCTCCCTGTTGTGGCAAAGCGCCTTTCGGTAAAATTCTCGAAAATATGGGTGATTGCTGAAATAGTGCTGTTTGTATTAGTTGGCGCACAGGTAAATATTTTTGGTGTTGTAAGCGCAGGAATAAATGGAATTATAATAATTTTTATAGGTCTGCTTGCACGAAGCATAGGGGTAATAATCTCAACAATTGGTCATAATTTAACAATGCGTGAGCGTTTGTTTTGCGCAATAGCCTATATACCAAAGGCAACTGTGCAGGCTGCAATAGGCGCAATACCTCTTGCAGCAGGTGTGGCTTCTGGTGAGGTTATGCTATCAATCGCTGTTCTTGCAATACTAATTACTGCACCAATTGGGGCAATAGGAATAAAGCTCAGCAGTAATTTACTTGACAAATGACTGCAATAAAATATATAATTCTAAAAAAGGATTTGATTTATTGATAAAACAAATAATTAAGTTTGGTATCGTTGGTGTGGCTAACACAATTATAGGCTATGGCACATATTTACTTCTTATAGCTTTTGGCATAAATGTACAGCTGGCTATGGCAGGCAATTGGGTTATAGGCTCGATATTTAGTTACTTTTTAAATAAATATTGGACGTTTGGTCAAAAAAACAACGAATTTGGTAGTATTATTCGTTTTATAATTGTATGCACCTTTGCAATGCTTTTAAATATAGCACTTGTAACCGTTGCAGTTAACTTTTTAGGTATGGAAAAGCGAATTGGTGGTCTTATTTCAATGCTTTTCGTTATTATTATAAACTTTTTAGGACAAAAATTCTTTGCTTTTAGGGGGCAAAATAGATGATTATTATATTAAAAAACGGTGCAACAAAGGGTCAAATTTCAAATGTAGAAAACAAATTAACCTCGCTTGGTTTTCAAACTCACCCTATTTATGGTGAGGTTAAAACTGTAATTGGTGCAATAGGCGACAAACGCAACGTAAACACAAATATTATTCTTGCAATGGACGGAGTAGAAAGCATAGTTCCAATTATGAAGCCGTATAAATTGGCAAGTAAGGAATTATACAAGACTCCTACTATTATTGACCTTGGCGATGGTATTACAATTGGTGGCACAGAAATCATCACTATGGCTGGGCCTTGCGCTGTTGAGGGTGAGGAGGAATTCTTAGGAATTGCCAAAAGCGTTAAAAGTGCTGGTGCGAAAATTCTTCGTGGTGGGGCATACAAGCCTCGATCATCTCCATATTCATTCCAAGGCTTAGAGGAGGATGGGCTTAAAATTATGTCGGCGGCTCGTGCTATAACTGGACTTAAGCTTGTTACAGAGGTTGTTGACCCACGGGACGTGGAATTGGTTGACCAATATGTTGATATTCTCCAAATTGGGGCAAGAAATATGCAAAATTTCCGTCTTTTAAAAGAGGTTGGTGCTGGCAAAAAGCCTGTTCTTTTAAAAAGGGGTCTTGCGGCTACAATAAACGAATGGCTTATGGCTGCTGAATATATTATGAGCGAGGGCAATGAAAAGGTTATCCTTTGCGAGCGTGGAATTAGAACCTACGAAACAGAAACACGAAACACTATGGATATTAGCGCAATCCCTGTTATTAAATCAAAATCTCACCTGCCAATAATTGCAGACCCAAGCCACGCCGCAGGGCATGCACACCTTGTTGCACCTCTTGCAAAGGCTTCAATTGCAGCAGGGGCAGACGGGCTTATTATAGAGGTTCACCAAGACCCACCAAATGCAATGAGCGACGGTGAACAATCCCTGCGCCCAGAGGAATATGCAGAGCTTATGAAACAGCTTGTGCCAATTGCCGAGGCTGTGGGAAGGACTATGTAAAGGTCTGAAAGAAACTTTCAGACTTGACCCTTGAATTTATTGCACCTGCGATATTTCGCCTTGGCGAAACGCAGATGTGCATATGACCATTTCATACCCGACCGTGGCGTTGTTTACAACGCAGTAGGGTACGAAGTACACCTTATCTGGCTCACGATTTGGAATAGGTCAAAAGTTTAATGAAATTTTGTGAGCCAGAAAGGCTAATGGTCATAATTATGATTAAAGTTGGTTGTTTAGGACCAGACGGGACTTTTTCACAGCTTGCACTTAGGCGTTATGTCGAGGACAAGCCACATACCGAGGTTCAATATTCCTCGATACCCGAGCTTATGATTGCTGCAAGCAATGATGAGGTTGACCTTGCAGTTGTGCCTATTGAAAATTCCTTGGAGGGTGGGGTAAACACCACATTAGATGCCCTTGCACTCCACGAAAATCTTACTATTATTTGTGAGATGCTTTTTATTGTGCATCAAAATTTGCTTTCAAATTCACCACTTGGCGAGATAACTCATATATATTCCCACCCACAGCCTGTTGGGCAATGTGGGAAATACATAGCTTCGAGTTTAGCCGGAGTTCCTGTTGAATTTACAGCCAGCACAGCCCTTGCGGCACAGCGTGCAGCAAATGAAAAGGGTGCAGCGGCACTTGGTAGTGACACATTAGCAGAGATTTATGGATTAAAAATAGTTGCCCCTGCAATAGAGGATAACAGTGCAAACACTACACGTTTTATTGTAATTGGCAAGCAAGCAGCAATTCCGAGTGATTGCGACAAAACCTCCATAGTTTTTGGTGTAGAGGATAAGCCGGGCTCACTTTTTAAAATCCTCTCTATTTTTGATATTTTCGGAATAAATATGATGAAAATAGAATCACGCCCTGCAAAAACAGTCCTTGGCGAATATTTATTTTTCGTTGATATAGAGGGCAATATGGAAAATAAGGACATAAAAAAAGCCCTTGAATTAATAGAATACAAGGCTTCATATTATAAAAATCTGGGTAGCTATAAAAAAGCAGAATTATAAAAATTATAATTCTGCTTTTGGTTTTATTTCATCAAATAATTATAAATCATTACCATTCCTTGTGCCCTTGAAAGGATTTCCTTTGGTGAAAATGTTCCGTCACCATTTCCATTTACAATTCCAAGCCCTGCGATTAACGAGATATGCCCAATATTATCTGTAACATCTGTAAACTGGCAGTTATAAATTCCTTTAATTAGCGCATATTTTTCTATTCCCATTGCCCTTACAAGGAATTTTACTGAATCCTCACGAGTTATTGGTTGCTCTGGTGCTTTTTCATCGTCCTTGACAATTCCTGACATTCTAAAATTATTATACATTGAATCAATTTGACTTTTATCACTCATAACAATTGTACCGTAATTGTTGAACACCATATTAAGCAAGGCTAAATAGTCCTTTTGTAGCATTGCATCATCTGGTCTAAAAGCATCTCCATCAAAAGCAATTCCGTATTCTAATAGCTTTTGTATTTGCGCCTCGGCATAATGCCCTTTAATATCGTTATATTCTTTTACTTTTTTATCAATTTGGGGCTTACCATCACCATTTATCAGCTTGCCATCAAAAGCATCTAAAAGAATATTTACCGAATTATCAAAAACATAAGCAAGCTTTGTAGTTTGAGGTGGAATAGAGGACATATACGGTTTATATTTTGAATAATCACCAATATATCCAAGCGTATATTTTGCCTGTTCAAAAAGCCTTACAGTCGCCTTTTCAGGTGAAATTACGTTTGCTATTGATGGAAATTCAACATTACTCCACGATGAATTATACGAAAGCACCCTGCCACTTATTGCACTTACAGAAATATTGGTTGTGTTTTCATAAAATGGAATATCATTTACAATTCTTACATAGCTAAAATTAAATGCTTTTGTTGGGCTTAAATCATAATTTACTGTATCTTCTTTTTTAAAGCTTCCTGCCCTGTCCTTGGCAAAAGCTGTTAGAACACTATTTGCTGTTTTTTCTGCAACAGCCTCTGTAATATTTTTATTACTCTCTTTTTCGTCTTGAATATTGTAGCTAAAGCTTGTAATTTCACCAGTTTTTGCATTTAGGCTAACTGACAATCCAGTTTGTGGGAACATTATTTTTTCAGTTTGCATATCCATATTACCTTGAAAATATAAATTCCAAACATATTCACCTTTTTTGCCATAATCCTCATACAGGCTTGCAGTAGGCTTTTCTTTATTTTCAAGCGCAATTATTTTATCTGCACGAACAATTGCCTCTGCCTTTTCTACTGTAATAAGCTTTTGACTTTCGTCAATTTTCGTTATTTCCTGTGGAGTAAACTGTGGCTTAATATCTGTTGCCATCGAGTTTTTCGCACCTTCACCCATACCGCCTTTATATAACATATCGGTTCTTTGGGATACAATTTTCTCACCTGTTATTGCATCAATAACCTCTGCATTGTCACCTTTTGGTATGTATGCAGGGTATACTACGGTTTTTTCACCGTCAATACGGCTTTGATACACAAGCTTTAAGCCGATTTTTTCGGAATATGACTTTTGTGCCTTTGCAACATCTATAACCTTTGAAGCATCATCAAAGCTTGCCTCACCCCACCAATTAATATTAAACATTGTTACCTGTCCGGTTTTATCATCTAATGAAATGCTTCCGCTGTTTTCGTTAAACGGAACTCCATTTACAGTTCTATTTAACATAAAATAATGGTTAGTTGCACCAATATAAGAGTTCTCAGTTTCTTCTCTAAACGCAATTTGCGAAAAAACATCTGGGTTTAAAATTTTCAAAAATTCTTGTGCCTTTAATTTTGCATCTTGCCTGCTTAATTGCAAAAATCGAACTGCCGAATTTTCATTAAAAGTGTTATTTTTGTAATAATTATAACCTGTTATTACTCCGTTTATGTAGCATGAAACATCAATTGATTCATAGTCACCCTCTGCCTCCGAGCGCCAAGAAAAAATGTAGCTTGTACCGTATGCACCCTGTTCTATGCGGTATTCAAACTTTGTTAAATTTTGTGGAATATCCACCCTGCCTTTTACAACTCCTAAAACCTTTTGCATTTCCGACGTTTCGTCGGCAAAAACTGTACACATAGAGATAAGCATTGTTAAACATAATACGATTGACATAAATTTTTTCATAAAATCGCCTCCTGTTTATTTGGACGTACAATTAAGCAAAAAGTTCCACTACTGCCTAATACCATATTTTTTTGTTAAATTTTCTCTGCGTTCAAGCAGAACCCTGCCACCTGCTATTAGGGCTGAAATTAGCATTAAATCAAACAAAATATTAAACAGATAAAGTGCTCGCCCAAGCTCAAAGCCACCTGATATTATTATCGGCATTTTAATGCAGGTTCCAGCAGCAAGCCCAAGACCTATAAACACCTCTAAAATAGGTCGCCTTTCTTTCTCGGTTACATACATATAAATTAAAACAGCAAAATAAACTGCGAACATACCAAAAAGGAAAAACGTAGTATTTGGAATAAATTTCGCCTTTAAAAGGCTGTATAGGTTAAAGCCATTTGCTTGGTCCTTAGGCGGTATACTCATCACACCTTCTGGAAAATTACCCAAGTAGCTTGGTCTTAAGAAAAATGCGTTCGAAGAAACATTTTTAAGTTCCTCCACAAACGAGCCTATATGTGATAAATAATACATATTTATTCTAGCATATGACATTTTTATGAAAAACTCACCTTGCAAATTATAATTTTTCACTATATCATCGCTATAAAATTTACCTTTAAGCTCATCAAGCTTTGGGTTTAGCCCAATACTACTCACACTATCATGGTTTGCTACGCCAAAAAATACTGAATTATAAAGGTTTTTCTCATAATCAACAGGTCTATAGTCTACAGCAAATTTACTTGCAAATATAAATACAAGCACTCCGCATATACCTATAATATAGCTATTTATTTTCTTATCACAAAGCCAGGCTGTTCTAATTATCAAAACACCAATAATTGCACCAACAATAGCCTGCAATACTCCAATAAACGAAAATGCAAGAGTGCTAATTGTGATAAGTGGGGCAATATATATTGGCACATTTTTTATATTGTGGCAATATAAAAGTAGCCCTACCGAAATTAAAAGTAGTACAAGGGTTAGACCCTCGGTGTATAATGTATTGAAAAATGTTAGGTAACCTAAATCTGCAAATATAAGTACCGAAAGTCCTGCAAGCGCATAATTAGTCCAAGTGAATTTATCGCTCCTGCCACCACGCACGAAAATAAACAGTCCAATTAACAATAATACTGAACAAATATGCCCCATTGTTTTAACATTAAAAATATTTTTTGAATCCATTACAAGCTTTGCAACATATTCAAGAGTATTCGTTGCTGGTTTTGCTTTTGCGTTTAAATCCACACCAAAGCTTGTTTGGAAATAATCGGCGGTTGGTGGGTTTAAGTAATAAAGGTTTAACCTCTCCATTGTTTTATACAGACCACCACCATCTGCCACTCCAAGTGGAATATTCATTACGCAAAGTAATATTATTAAAGACAATATAACCGTTATCATTTGTGGCAAATATTTTTTAAATTCCATATTATCTCACCTCGATTAAAATTATATCACAATATTTATTCTAATGCTATAATATTTTACAATTTTGCTATTGTAACTATACGCATAATTTGGTAAAATAAAAACAGAAACATTTTTGGAGGTCATTATGAAATATGTTGTTATATTAGGTGACGGTATGGCAGACTACCCAACCGAAGCCCTTGGTGGAAAAACTCCACTTGATGTTGCACGAAAACCATATATGGATATGTTAGCTAACAAGGGAGAGCTTGGGCTTGTTAAAACTGTTCCAGACGACCTTCCCCCTGGTAGTGACGTTGCAAATTTATCGGTTATGGGCTATAACCCTTATAAATATTACACAGGGCGTTCTCCACTTGAAGCGGTCAGTATGGGCATAGATTTAGGCTGTGAGGACACTTCATTTCGCACAAACCTTGTAACACTATCAGACGAGGCAGATTACTCAAAAAAAATTATGATAGATTATAGCGCTGACGAAATTACAACAGCAGAGGCGCATATACTTATAAATGCTGTAAACTCGGCGCTTAAAAGCGATATTTTAAATTTCTATGGTGGTATATCATACCGTCATCTTTTGGTTTGGCATAAATGCCACGAAATATTTAAGCTTACTCCACCACACGATATTTCTAACAGGGTAATTACAGAATATTTACCAAACAGCGAAATTATACTGGATTTAATGAAGCGTAGCTATGATATTTTAAAAGACCACCCAATAAACAAGGCAAGGGTGGAAAAAGGGCTTCACCCTGCAAATTCTATATGGATTTGGGGTCAAGGCAAAAAACCAGCGCTTGCATCGTTCAAGGATAAATATGGAATAGACGGAGTTGTTATTTCAGCAGTAGATTTGGTTAAGGGCATAGGAATTTGCTCACAAATGCGTTCAATAGACGTTGACGGTGCAACAGGGAATATCCACACAAACTTTGGTGCAAAGGCACAGGCGACAATTGATGCGCTAAAGAGTGCAGATTTTGCGTATGTACATATAGAAGCCCCTGATGAATGTGGTCACCGCTTTGAGGTGGAAAATAAAGTTCGTGCGATTGAGCTAATTGACGAAAAAATAGTAAAACCAATTTTCGAGGCGCTTTCATCTAAAAATGAGCCCTTTTCAATAATGGTTTTGCCCGACCATGCAACCCCACTTTCGCTCGGCACGCACGTTAACGACGCTGTTCCTTTTGCAATATACAAGAGTGACGAAATAAATGTTAGCGAGCTTAATTATAATGAAGCTGATGCCACAGAGGGCAAATATATTAGCGATGGATACACGCTTATGGATTACTTTATAGGGGGGAATAAATAGTGCCAGAGAATAAGCATTTACGGTTTTTGCTTTATGTTATATATGCTGTGCTTGGGTATCTTTTTGTGGTAAAGCTATTGCCACAGGTTGCGGTTTTGCTTATGCCTTTTATATTGGCATACTTCGTTGCAACAATGACAACCCCAGTATTAAATTTTCTACATCAAAAGCTTAAATTTCCAAAGTTACTTGCATCTTCAGTGTCGCTAATAATAGTTTTAGGTGCAATTACAACTGTTATTACACTTGTAATTAATAGAATAATTTTTGAGCTTACACAATTTACAAAGCAAGTTCCAAGCTTAATTCAAGCCCTGCCACAAAAGGCAGAGCAAATAAATTCACAATGGTTAGAGCTTACTGATAAGCTTTCACCACAAATGGCGGCATACCTAAACAGCCTTTTATTGAACCTTTCATCAACCATATACTCATTAGTAAAGCAAATGGCACAGTCCACACTTAACATTGCAGGGAACATTGCATCATCGCTTCCATCTATAATTCTTTTTACGGTTGCATTTATTCTTTCTTGCATATTTATGACGAACGATTTTGATATGATTAAAAGGAGTATAGCAAGGCAAATACCAGAAAATATGGTTAAAAAAGTCTATCTAATAAAAACATACAGCGGAATAGCTGTCGGAAAATATTTACGAGGAATGGGAATTATTCTTTGCATAACCTTCACAGAGCTTATTATTGGTTTTACAGTAATAAAGGTTGAATATGCGTTTATTCTTGCAATTGTTATTGCATTTGTAGATATTCTACCTGTGCTTGGGTCTGGCTCGGTGCTTCTGCCTTGGTGCGTTATTTCGCTATGGTCTGGCGATATGCGCTTTGCAACATCACTGTTTATAATTTATTTAATTGTGACTGTTGCAAGGCAAATTTTCGAGCCTAAGGTTATGAGTAGCTCGCTTGGAACATACCCACTTGTGACCCTTTTGGGAATGTATATAGGGCTTCAACTATTCGGCTTTATTGGAATGATACTTGCCCCAATCTCAATACTTGTTCTTTTATATCTTCAAAAAGCAAAGGTTATAAGCTTTTGGAAAATGGATGAATAGTACTAATGCTTGTTAAAAATGATATGAAGTTTGAGTGATAATTTTTTGTTAGGTTAGGCGCAGGTTCTTGTCAATGGTTCGTCCATTGACAACGGTTCTGCGACAACACATAACGTAAAATTAGCCGAAAAACAAATAGCATTTTTGACAGGCATTAGTACAACCCAAAAACCACTCGTGAAATTTTAGCTAAATCATCTATGGCGGCTATATTTTTATAGCCGCCATTTTTTAATAGTTTTTTAACACTTTCACTTTGGTTATGCCCTACCTCAAATGCAATAAGCCCATTTGGCAGTAAAATATCCTTTGATTTTTTTACAATTCGCCTGTAAAAATCCAATCCATCAACGCCACCAACAAGGGCAGAAATCGGCTCATAATCCCTAACATCTGGCATTAAGCTTGGTATAACCTCTTCCTCTATGTATGGCGGGTTTGAAACTATAATATCGTATTTGTCCTTTGGGTAATCACTTAGAATATCCATTAGGATAAAATTAATTCTTTTATCCACATTATGAGCCTTAGCATTTCTTTTTGCAACATTAATTGCACCCTGCGAAATATCAACAGCATCGATAGTCAAATTTTCGCAATATTTAAGGCAACTGACCGATATACAGCCACTTCCTGTTCCTATTTCAAGCATTTTTAATTTTTTATCACCCACAAAATCAATTGCCTTTTGCGTTAAAATTTCAGTATCTGACCTTGGAATTAAGGTATCTGGAGTTACAATGAAATCAAGTGACATAAATTCGCATACGCCTAAAATATACTGCATTGGCTCTTTTTTCGCCCTGCGGTACACAAGCTCGAAAAAGCCACTATCATCTGCAACCTCAAAATCTCTATTTATTATTACAAATAATTTGTCTACCTTTAAAAAATGCGCAAGCAACAATTGGGTATCCAAAATATAACTTTGGATACCCTCGTTTTTTAATATTTGGTTTGACTTTTCAATTAGATACTGAAGCTTCAATTTTTACCACTTATCCTCTTCTTTATCACTTGTTTGAACAGCTTTAAGCGATGCAATTGCAACCTCTATTTGCTTATCGTCTGGCTCTCTTGTGGTTAGATATTGCATAGACATACCAGGCGCAGAAATTATTCTTGTAAACGCATTATCATTTCTGCCTGCATATTTTATAATCTCATAAGCAAGCCCTGCAACGAAAGGCAAAAGCGCCAGCCTTAAGCCTGCACGAGCATACCAAACCAAATTATTTGGAATAAACATAAATACAAAAATACTAACAACAATAACTATTAGCAAAAAGCTTGTGCCACAACGTGGGTGAAGCCTTTTGAATTTTTTAACATTTTCTACTGTTAGTTCATTCCCCGCTTCATAGCAGTGAATCGTTTTATGCTCTGCGCCATGATATTCAAACACACGCTGAATATCCTTCATTCTTGAAATTAGCGCAAGATACCCAACAAATAGACTAATTTTAATTGTTGCCTCTATTAAGGTTTTTTGCATAGCATTTTCCGGCTTAAAAATATTAACTAAAAAGCTTGGAAGCAATATAAACAGGCCTATTCCAAAGATAAGCGAAAGAAAAACGGAAAAATAAATCACATAATCCTTTAATTTATCACCAAAGGTTTTTTCAAGCCATAAATCTATCTTGCTTGGCTTTTCTTCTTCCTCGCCCTCTATATCGAAAAAATCGGCAGAGAACATAAGCGCCTTAACACCAACAATCATACTTTCAAAAAATGCGACACACCCACGAATTATAGGTATTTTAAGCCATTTATACTTTTGAAATATAGATGCAATAGGTGCTTGCTCTACAATAATATCTCCATCTGGCTTTCTAACAGCAATTGCTGTGCTTTTAGGCCCACGCATCATAACGCCCTCTATAACTGCCTGACCACCAATGCTTGTGCGGTGCTCTTTTTTATTATCACTCATCAAAATACTCCCTCTCATAATGCCAAATCTATCTCTATTCTATCAAATATATTAAAATAATTCAACATAAATTTACTTTTTAACAACTACTACCTTTTCTTCCACAAAGTCAATCGTTACGCTATCACCATTTTTTACCTTGCCGTCTAACATTTCCTCTGCAATTAAGTCCTCAATTCTATTTTGTATTGCACGACGTAGTGGCCTTGCGCCATAGGTTGGGTCGAAGCCTACTTTTGCAAGCATTTCAAGTACTGAATCTGTAAAGGTTGCTGTAATTCCATTTTCCAAAAGCCTAACAGATAGGGTTTTTAACATTTTTTCTGCAATTTGCTTTATTTCGCCCTCGTTTAGTGAATGGAAAACGATTATATCATCAACACGGTTTAAAAATTCAGGTCTAAATACACGTTTAAGCTCTCCCATAACGCTTGATTTTATTTCCTCGTAGTTTTTCTCCTCGTCTGACGAGCCAAAGCCAAGACGTTTTTTGTCTGTAAGCTCCCTTGCACCAACATTTGATGTCATAATTATAACTGTGTTTCTAAAATCCACCCTACGCCCTTGCGCATTAGTTAATATTCCGTCCTCTAAAATTTGAAGTAAAATGTTAAATACATCTGGGTGTGCCTTTTCAATTTCATCGAATAATAGCACAGAATATGGCTTTCTTCTAACCTTTTCTGTTAGCTGTCCACCCTCCTCATAGCCCACATATCCTGGGGGCGAGCCAACCAAACGTGAAACGGTGTGCTTTTCCATATATTCACTCATATCTATTCTTATCATAGCATCCTCGTCACCGAAAATAGCCTCTGCTACTGCCTTTGAAAGCTCTGTTTTACCCACACCAGTTGGGCCTAAGAAAATAAACGAGCCTGTTGGTCGTTTTGGGTCTTTAAGCCCAACTCTGCCACGCCTTATAGCCTTTGAAACAGATTTAACCGCCTCATCTTGACCAATTACCCTTTTATGCAACACGTCCTCCATTTTCATAAGAGCCTCGCCCTCACTTTGAGAAAGGCGCTGAACAGGGATACCAGTCCAATTTGAAACAATATTAGCAATATCCTCTGCATCAATCGCAAGACTCTCCTTTTGCTGCTTGTCGGACCACTTCCCCTTGCTTGTTTCAAGCTCTCCTCGCAGCTGTTCCTCCTCGTCACGCACCTTTGCAGCCTTTTCAAAATCCTGCATACGCACAGCCTCTTCCTTGTCCTTGCTAAGCTTTTGTATGCGTTCCTCTAATTCTTTAATATCCTTTGGTGCTACAAAGTTTTTAAGCCTAACCTTTGCCGCCGCTTCGTCTATAAGGTCAATCGCTTTATCTGGCAAAAATCTATCTGGAATGTACCTCTCAGAAAGTGTTACAGCCGCCGATATTGCATCATCTGTAATTATAACCTTGTGATGTGCCTCGTATTTATCACGAATACCCTTTAAAATTATTATCGCTTCGTCTGTCGTTGGCTCGTCAACAGTAACTGGTTGAAAACGCCTTTCTAATGCTGCATCTTTTTCAATGTATTTTCGATATTCCTCAAGAGTTGTTGCGCCTATAACTTGAATTTCGCCCCTTGCGAGTGATGGCTTTAAAATATTTGCCGCATCTATTGCGCCCTCTGCTGCGCCTGCACCAATTAATGTGTGCAATTCATCAATAAACAACACCACATTTCCTGCAAGCCTAACCTCGTCAAGTGTCTTTTTAAGGCGCTCCTCAAATTCCCCACGGTATTTTGTGCCTGCAACCATAGCTGATAAATCCAGCGCAAGAATTCGCTTATCCTTTAAGGTTTCAGGCAGTGCACCATCAACAATTCTTTGAGATAACCCCTCTGCAATAGCTGTTTTACCAACACCCGGCTCACCTATTAAGCAAGGGTTGTTCTTTGTTCTACGTGATAGAATTTGAATGACACGCTCAATCTCCTTGCTTCTGCCAACAACAGGGTCAACCTTGCCAGACTTTGCAAGCTGTGTTAAATCTCTGCTAAATTGGTCAAGCGTTGGGGTTGCAGTCTTTTTGTTTTTATCATTTTCGTTTATTGGTGGAACGCTTTTTTCGTCAACATTAAACAATTTAATAATCTCATCATATAGCCTTTGTGGCTCTACGCCGAGGTCTAAAAGTATTCGCATAGCAACGCTATCGCCCTCACGAAGTATACCCATTAGAATATGCTCTGTGCCTATGAAATTATGCCCCATTCTTTGCGCCTCTGTAAAGCCAAGCTCAATAATATGCTTTGTTCGTGGTGTCATACCACCTACTTGCTTAGGGTTTTGAGTGTAATCCACACCCACAAGCTGTTCAATTTTTTGAATAATTTTCTCGTCGGATATTCCGTTTTTCATTAACGCTTTTGCTGCAACTCCACCGCCCTCACGCACAAGCCCAAGCAGTAAATGCTCACTCCCCACATAGCTATGCCCAAGCTCTATTGTAGCTTCGTTTGCAAGGCGTAGTGCCTTTTCTGAACGTTCTGTAAATTTGTTATTAAATGACATTATTTTGCACCTCCTAATTTTTCTCTAACTATTTCTGCTCTTTTTACATCTCTTTTTTGTGGGGCATTATCCTCCCCACATATTTGTGCAATATGTGCGCTACCAGTTATTACTGCAAGCTCATTTACAACCTCTGGCGATATATTGTCTATTATTCCCATATTAACACCAATTCTAACATCAGAAATTAGCCCAATCATCTCTTCTGATGTTAAAAGCCTTGCGTTTGCAAGCACACCATACGCCCTCCAAACCCTGTCAGCAAGCTTGTCCGCGTTATTATCAAGCATCTTTTTGCGAACATCTCGTTCTTTCTCAACTATCATCATTACTATTTTATTTAATTTTTGAATTGAATCCTGCTCGCTCATTCCAAGTGTAATTTGATTAGAAATTTGATAAATATTACCAAGCGCCACAGTCCCCTCACCATAAAGCCCACGCACGGTTAAGCCTAATTTGCTAACAGATTTTAGAATACTGTCGATATACCTCCCTGCTGTTAAGGCTGGCAAATGTAGCATACACGAGGCACGAAGCCCCGTACCAACATTTGTTGGGCAACAGGTTGCATACCCATACATTTCGCTATAACCAAACTCTAATGTTTCCTCTAAGGTGTCATCAACCGTGTTCGCAAGCTCAAATGCCTTTTCAAGGTTTAGCCCCGAGGTTAGGCATTGTATGCGAATATGGTCCTCTTCGTTTAAAAGTACACTTATTTGTTCATCGCTTGATAAAAGTAAGCCTCGTCTTTTAGTATTGTTTAACATTTCTGGGCTTATAACGTGACGTTCCACAAGCATTTGCCTGTTAATTACAGGCACCTCGTCCATATACAAATATGACAAATTTAGTTGCTTTGCCGCGTCCTTGCATTTTGCAAGAATTTCCTTGCAGGAGGTTTCATCAAGCATTGGTACAAATGGATAACCCTTTAAGTTTCGTGCAAGGCGAACCCTCGAGCTAATTACAACATCTCCCTCTTGCCCTTTTTCAATATACCACTTCATATAGCCTCACCACCCTCCGTAATTGCACGGATTTCATCTCTTAGCCTCGCTGCGTTTTCAAAATCCTCACGAGCGATAGCTTCTGCAAGGTCTTTTTTAAGCCTTACTATTTTCGAATTCTCCACTCCAAGCCTGTTTGGTATTTTTCCTATATGTGCTACTGCACCGTGTATTCTTTTTAGTGGAAGTTCAAGCTGTTTCTGAAAGGTTTCATAGCAATCACAGCAACCTAATTTACCCTGCTGGGAAAATTTTTCATAGGTCATTCCACAGCTCTTGCACATAATTGTTGGCACTCGAACTGTTGAACCACTTAAATAATTACCCAAAAAGTCGCTCATATTTATGTCAAAGCTTTTAATTTTGGGCATATCAACATCGCCTGCACAATTTTCACAAAGCCACCATTCCATCTTTGCACCGTTTATAACCTGCATAAAATGTACTATCGCCTGTTTTTCATTACATTTTTGACATAACATAATTTTCACTCCTTAATACTAATTTGATTTTAAAATATTGAATTTAGTATTACATTAAGGTTACTAACATATTTTTCAAAATTCTTGCACGAAGTATATCTCTATTTGGCTGACCTATACTAAGTGCATTATCGCTAATGCCTGCGATGATAAGTCGTGCCTCACGCTCGGTTATTGCGCCAATTTCAGAGCAATTTTTAAGAAAAACCGTTGCACATTGCATTGAAATTGAATTACCTATAATATTAACTATATGCATAAGGTAGCTACTTTTATCCATAGACCTTCGAGTAATTCTGATATATCCTCCACCACCACGCTTGCTTTCTACGCTATATCCATGCTCATTTGTAAACCTTGTTGATATTACATAATTTATTTGAGATGGCACACAGCCCAATTGATTTGCAAGCTCATTCCGTTGCAGGTCAATAGTTTCGCCATCTGCCCTTGTTAGCATTTGTTTTATAAGCCGTTCTATCGATTCACTTACTCTCATAATAATCACCCTCTGTTTAGTCTTTGACTTTCTTTGACCTTAACTAATTATAACACCTATTTTTCGAGAAATCAATAGGGAAATACTGATTAATTCAAAAGTTTTTAAAAAAGTTTGCAAAAAATGTCATTCCTATATTATAGAAATGACATTTTAAATACTTTTTACTCTTCTGTTGGTTGCTCCTCTTCTATTTTCACCTGTTGCTTTTTAATCTCTTTTTGTTGCATAGCCACACGGTTTTCACGCAGGGTTGCAATTGTTTTTTCCATTATCTTTTCAATGTCTGCAAGAACATCATCTGCATACTGGCGTGTTCCGCCTTTTATTTCCTTTGCACGCTTATTCGCATTGGTAATAATTTCTGTTGCCTGTTCATTTGCTTTTTTTGTTATCTCATTTTCGTTAATCATAGAGATAA
>CAYVWT010000018.1:0-25537 GCA_964455565.1 uncultured Clostridiaceae bacterium
TTTCGATAATCTGCGCATACTTAGGTGGAGTTATATGGATAACATTTGGACCGCAATATATATTTTTCTTAGCCGCTACGCTTTCAATTGTAAATTTAGTAGTTGCTAAATTAGTTGTTATAAAAGAATAAATTTTTTGCATATTTTTTTAAAATATAGCCATAATAATTACTGGATACACAATGTGAAGTAGTTTATTCAGTATCCAAGCGCACAAACGATAGTTTAACCACAAAAGTTGGGAGATGACTAAAATGAATAGGGTTAATTATTTTATCGATGAACCTATTATGATACGAGCAGTAAGAATTGGCAAGTGTTTGAAATAGCAAATTCGAGTTATTCTGTTTTTCATCTCGATTAAATTATTACAGTTTGAGCAAAATTAACCGTCCAGAAATGGACGGTTTCTTTATTAAATTCAAAGAATAATTAAACTAATTTTGTGCAAAATAAATGCATAAAAGGAGGTGTTTCGTATGACATTTTTACGCTGGTTAGGTGCTATTGTAGTATTCTTTTGGCTTTTAGGCTTGGTACTTGGCTTCGCAGGGGTAGCAATACATTATTTATTAGTAATAGCGGCAGTAGTCTTTATTGTTGACTGGGTTTCAGGCAGGAAAACAAAGGGCAAGTAAATATAAGAAATTAACCTTTACAATTGAAAAATAATGTGATAAAATAATTAAAACTTAATAAAAGAGCTGGGGGTGTCGCAAGACTGAGAGAGATTGTATAATCTTAACCCTTTGAACCTGATGTGGTTAATACCACCGTAGGAAAAGCACATTCAAACTTATATTTTTTGAGCTTATCTATACGGATAAGCTCTTTTATTTTGTAATTATAAGGAAAGAGGAGAAATTGATTGACACAATTAGAATCAGCAAAAAAAGGAATTATAACTAAGCAAATGGAGCAAGTCGCAAAGGGCGAGGGCAAAACATCACAACAAATTATGGAGCTTGTAGCCTTGGGAAAGGTTGCAATTCCTACAAACAGAAAACATATCAACATAGTTGCAAGGGGAATTGGCGAAGGTCTTAAAACCAAAATTAATGTTAATTTAGGTATTTCAAGGGACTGCACAGATTTTACAGCAGAGCTGGAAAAGGTTCGTAAGGCTGTTGAAATGGACGCAGATGCAATTATGGATTTAAGCTCATACGGAAAAACGCAAGAATTTCGGAGGAGCGTTGTGGAATGTGCAGATGTTATGATTGGAACTGTTCCAATTTATGATGCAATAGGCTTTTATGATAAAGAACTTTCTGAAATAACTGCACAAGAATTTTTAGACGTTGTTAAAAAGCACGCCGAAGATGGCGTGGATTTTATGACAATTCACGCAGGGCTTACTCGTGCTACCGTTGAACGCTTTAAAAAATCTAACAGGCTAACCAACATTGTTTCTCGTGGTGGCTCTCTACTTTTTGCTTGGATGGATGCAACTGGCATGGAGAACCCTTTTTACGAGCATTATGATAAAGTTCTTGAAATATTTAAATACTATGATGTTACCATAAGCTTAGGCGATGCATGCAGACCAGGCTGTATAAACGATGCCACAGATGCGGCGCAAATTGAAGAGCTTATAGTTTTAGGCGAGCTTACAAAAAGAGCATGGGAGAAAAACGTGCAGGTTATGGTTGAAGGACCAGGGCATATGGCACTTAACGAGGTTGCGGCAAATATATTATTTATGAAAAAGCTTTGCCACGGCGCACCCGTATATGTTTTAGGTCCAATTACAACTGACGTGGCCCCTGGTTATGACCATATAACAAGCGCAATTGGTGGCGCAGTTGCTTCTATGAGCGGTGCAGATTTTTTATGCTATGTTACCCCTGCTGAGCATTTGCGCCTGCCAGATTTAAACGATATGGTCGAGGGCATTGTAGCGGCTAAGATTGCGGGACATTCAGGCGATATTGCAAAGGGAATTATTGGCGCAAGGGATTGGGATTATAAAATGAGCACGGCAAGGAAAAACCTTGATTGGAAAACTATGTTTGAGCTTGCAATTGACAACGACAAACCACGCAAATATCGTGAAAGCTCTAAGCCAGAGCATGAGGATAGCTGTACAATGTGTGGCAAGCTATGTGCGGTTAGAACTATGAATAAAGTAATGTGCGGTCAAAAAGTTGAATTGAGATAGGGTGAGGAATTGAAAAACGTATTAACAATTGCAGGCTCGGATAACTGTGGTGGTGCAGGAATTCAAGCAGATTTAAAAACCTTTTATGCACATGGTATATATGGGCTTAGCGTTATAACTGCTGTTACAGTTCAAAACACGCAGACACTTTCTGCTGTACAAAATATTTCACCATCTATTATTGGTGCACAAATTGATGCAATATTTGATGATATTAAAGTTGATGCAGTAAAAATAGGTATGCTGTCTAATTTAGATAACATAAAGGTGGTTGCAGATAGGCTAAAAAAATATAAGCCTAAAAATATTGTTATAGATACTGTTATGGTTTCAAAAAGTGGCTATAATTTGTTACAGCCTAATGCAGTAGAGGCGATGGTTACCCAGCTTATTCCACTTGCAATATTAATTACACCAAACATACCAGAGGCAGAGCTTATTACAGGGATTACTATTGATGATGAAACTTCTGCCCATAGAGCAATTAAAAAATTAGTTAATTTAGGCGCAAAAAACGTCCTTTTAAAAGGGGGACATCTTTTAGGTAAGCCTATCGACAGGCTTTTTGATGGAACGGAAACGCATTCATTTTGCGCTGAAAGAATAGCTACAAAAAACACTCATGGAACAGGGTGCACACTATCCTCTGCCATTGCCTCTAACCTTGCTTTGGGATGTGACCTTAAAAATGCGTGCATTAACGCAAAGAAATATATAACTATTGCAATAGAAAATTCAATCGAGCTTGGAAGTGGTTCAGGCCCTATTAACCATTTTTACAAATTATATAAGAAAGCAGGAATGTTAAATGAAATTGAAAAGTGAAAAAATATATAAAGAAGTTATTGAGGCAATAAAAAGTACAAGGGCTAAAAAGCCATTAATCGAATGTTTAACAAACACAGTTACAATTAACGATTGTGCAAATATTATTCTTGCAGCAGGTGCGTCCCCAATTATGGCAGAGGACAAACGTGAGGTTGAAGAGGTTGTTTCATTTGCATCTGCTCTGCTAATTAACATCGGCACTTTGCAAAAGGAATCTGTTGAAGCAATGCTTAAAGCAGGAAAAAAGGCTAATAAAATTGGCATTCCTGTAATATTTGACCCAGTTGGCGTTGGCGCAACAACACTTAGAAATGAAGTTTCAAAGCAAATTATTTCAGAGATAAAGCTCGATGCTATAAGGGGTAATATGTCTGAAATTCGTGCATTATCTGGCTTTGCATCGTCCACAAAAGGCGTTGATGTAGGAGATTGCGATGTAGTTAATAAAGATAACTTAGAACATAGTGCCAGCATAGTTAAAAGCTTGGCGAAAAATTTAAACTGTGTTGTAGCCGCAACAGGCGCAATAGATATTGTGGCATCACAAAATAGTGCATATACTATTGAAAACGGTCATTCAATGCTTGCTGACATAACAGGGACAGGGTGTATGTGCAGCGCAGTTGTGGCGGCATTTTGTGGTGGAAGTGATAATTATTGTGCCACGACAGTTGCAGGTATTATTAGTATGTGTATTGCAGGAGAAAAGGCGTATGAATTTGTCACAAAAGGCGATTGTGGAATTGGAACTTTTAGGGTTAAAATGATGGATTATGTATATACCTTATCAGAAAACGACATATTAGAAATGGGTAAAATTTATGAAGCATAGTGTTGATTACAGCCTTTATCTTGTAACCAATACTGATTTATGCACCATAAACAGCATAGAGCGTGCAGTAGAAAACGCTATATTAGGTGGGGTTACAGTTGTGCAGGTGCGAGAGAAAACAGCTTCAACACTTGAGCTTTATAATTTATCAATAAAATTAAAAGCGATTACAGATAAATATAATATTCCAATTATTATAAATGACAGACTTGACATTGCGCTATCAATTAATGCGGCTGGTTTACATATTGGGCAGGATGACCTCCCTGCAAATGTTGCAAGAGCCTTACTTGGCGAGGGTAAAATATTAGGTGTGTCTGCACGAAATATTGACGAGGCAATGCGTGCTAAAAATGACGGAGCAGACTATCTTGGAGTTGGGGCAGTATTTAATACTACCACCAAATTAGACGCTAAAAATACTGGTTTAGAGCTTTTAACCGAGGTTAAGAGGAGTATACATTTGCCAATAGTCGCTATTGGTGGCATAAACAAAACTAATGTTCATTTAATTAAAGGAATAGACGGAATTGCAGTTGTTTCGGCAATTATAGGGCAGCCAGATGAAACGCAAGCAGCTAAGGAGCTATTATCACTAATTATTCCTTATTAATTGTATTTTTTCAGATTTAAGCGTGTCAACAAATTCTTTATTAGTTTTAATAGCGTGCTTAGTTATAATGCCCCCTCTTCCTACATCTTCTAATTGGTGGCAATCTGAACCTGAAGACGTATTCAAATTATTTTCAAGCGCATATTTATATGCTAATTCGTTTCTGGCATCGTGCCTTGGGTTACCATTATACACCTCAATGCCATCTAAGAATATTGGCATTTGAGGTGTAATATATGGTCTAAAAGGGTGCGCATGATAAATTAACATCCCGTAATTTTTTGTAAGCTCCCTAAAATTGCTAATATTGTAATTGTAAAGCTCCATATTTTCAAGCAAAAATTCCTCCGTAACACCAAAAACTAAATAGTCATTAGGGCTATCTTCAAACTTTATTTCAATACCTAAAAATATATTATATCATAGATTTAATAACTTGCAAAGAAATTAAGTTGGTGGTACAATATACAATATTATGACAAACGAGGTGTATTATATTGAAAAAAGCTGATTATTATATTTTATTTACAGCCATTTTAACACTTGCTTCTGCATCTATCTACATATTACATTATGCCATATTTAATGATGCCCATAGCTTGTTTTTTTACCTAATTATGGACTTAGCATTTATGCCACTTGAAATATTATTAGTTACTGTTGTATTTGATAGAGTGCTTGAAATTAGGGAAAAGAAAAGTATACTCCGGAAATTAAATATGGTTATTGGTGTGTTTTTCACCGAGGTTGGAACTGATATTTTCAAGGCATTTATTAACCAAGATAAAAATGCTGAAAATTTGAGAAGCATAAGCATAATAGGTGGTAACTGGAAAAATAAAGATTTCACGAATTTACTTAAAACCGTTGAGCCTTTTACTTTTAAAAATGAAATTTCTGCCCCTTGCCTAATTGAACTTAAAGAGCTAATTTGCTCGAAGCGTGGATTTATTTTAAAAATTATGGAAAACCCTATTTTAATTGAACACGAGCTTTTTTCGGAGCTATTACTGGCGCTAATGCACCTTGATAGTGAGCTTATGTATCGAAAGGATTTAACTAACCTAAAACCACACGATGCCGACCATATATTGCACGATATTTCAAGAACCTATAAGCTTTTTTATCAATCATGGGTACGATATATGGAGCATTTAAAAGCCGAATATCCATATATGTTTTCCCTTTCGGTTAGAACAAACCCATTTGACGAAAATGCAAGGGTTGAAATTGATTAGACCTGTCCGCTAACCCAGTGCGAGCGGATAATTGAGGATTTTTTTTGCTGGGCTATTCAGACAGGTTCCGCCAATACTTTATGTATTGGTGGGTTCTGGCAGGATTGTTCAGCGGTAAAAAAGTCCAATTTCGCCGCCGTAGTTGGGTTAGTGGACAGGTCTATCGAAGCTCTATAGCCCATCTCTAAACCGACAGCTTATATGGGTGGCATCACAAAGTGGCTTGTTGTAGGACTTGCCACAACGGCAAAGGGTAACACGGTTACGAACCTCATACTCGTAACCGTCAGCGCCTTCAATTTGTATTCCACCCCTAACCCAAATCGGCCCACTACAATGCCTTTCTGGGTCTTGAATTATAACGATAGATGGCTCATATTTTGGTTCAAATGCCTCGCCTGTAATTGTGTCCCACGCAACAAGTCGCCCTGCTGGGCATTCTTCCGCAGTTTTTATAGCTAACTTTCTTAGAAGTGGGTCGTCAGATTTCTGTGTTAGCTCCCAAACATTGCCCTCGTCAGAATGGCAAAAACGTGCAAATGCACACATATCCTCATCATCAGTTAGTGTAATAGTGGGTCCTTCAAACGTATGTGCTCTTTCTAAGTATGGCTTACGGCTTGCAATTTCGGTGCCATCAAAATTATTTTTTATATGGCTACCGTCACAAAAAGGCATATTACTTGTGCCCCCACATCTGCAAAGTGCATATTGCTCCTCAAGTGGGAAGGTTCGCCCCTCTTTATATATGTAGCCATCGCCTTTTGACTCTATTATTAATTCAAACAAAGGAACATTACCAGAAACAATATATGGTCCATCCTTAGTAATTTTAATTCGAGGCATTTTATCTTCAGACATTTGTAATCTCCATTTATAAGTAAAAATAATATGAGTTTTTTAAATACGTGACATCTTGTTTTATTGCACATTTTAGCAAATGCTTTTTAAGAGAACTAACATTTGCATTGCATTCTTTGTATTCAATAATAAGCTTTTCAAATCGGTTTTTCTCTGCCTTTGAGCATTCCTTGTTTAAATATCCCCAAATATGCTGTGCTGCATTTATTTGCGCCCCCACATTATTTTCTAAAAGCATTGCGGTATCTATAATTTCGTAAAAGCCTATAACATCAACATTTTCCTTGTTTTTTAGCATATTTCTTATATCGATGTATAAGCTTGCAGATTTGCTTAGCACAAGGTATTTATACCTTGCCCATTCTCGCTCAATTGAGCCAATAGAAATATCACTATTTATCACATTTATACACTTTGTCGCCGACAGGTTTTTATCCTTTACTTCAAGCATAATGTCAATATTTTTATTATATAGCTTGTCATAAAAATTAATAAACTCTGTTACATTTATTGTGCTTGAATGTGCACTATTATTGCCACCTATTTTTTTTTGAGAGTAATGTATTTTTTGTTTGCCATCACATTTCCCCCACGTTTTGCCACATAACTCTATCCACTCAAATTCACTATTAGTATCATTTGGTGGATTTAATAGGTTATGAAGATTATCAAAAACAACAGGAATTTTAATTATTCCCGAGATTTCAAGCACATCTTCAATAGAATAATTTTTATCATCATTTTCTATTATAATTCTTTTTTTCACATATTCTGGCAAAGTATAAAAATTATTTATAAAAGCCTCGATTGATTTAATTTTATCCCTATACACTCCACCAATATGAAGAACTATTTTGCTTTTATTATCTGCTAAAATGGCATCTAAAAACATAGAATGATACTGCAATTCTGCAATAGCATTTTGCACAATTCTTTGTGTGGGTGAATTCAAAACAGTATATTGCCCTGGGTGCATAGATACACGAATTCCAGCATTATTTATTTTACTACCTATTCTACACAGAATATCTTTAAATTCTAACTGCCAGTTTACCTTATTAACAGGGTGAGAACCAAAAGGTATTATATCTGAACTAATGCGAAAAAGCGAGATGTTATTTTTTATATTATAGTCAATCATTGCCTCTAAGGCTAATAAATTGGCAAGGGTAACCCTTTTAATTTTAGCATCAGAGGCATCTTTTAGCAAACAGCGTGAAACGGTTGTATTACTTTCCCCCAAAACCATACAAGCGTAGCCAATTGACAAACAATCACCCCTAAACTATTTGTATACTCTTGCCTTTTGTATCGCCTTTAAATTTATCCAATGCGTGTTCCCATGCCTCAACACCAATATTTTCATCATAATACATACCGTTTTCGTTTAAATGTGCAAGCACAATTTTGGCAGTAGTAAGTGCATCATCATTAGTCACATTAGTATGCAAATCGGTTATACCATGCTCTAATTCAACGTGTAAGCCTGCCAAAAATTCCTCTGGGCTATACCCAACATTTTCAAAATTAATCCCTAATTGCTCTGCTAAATCCATTGCTTCTGTTAACGTAAATTTTTTCATTTACTTCACCCCATTTTTTAATTTATTTATTTAATTGCCAAATAGCAAAATTTAAATAACTTGCAAAGCTTACCCATAGTACATACGGAATCATTAAATATCCTGCTGTTTTATTTATTTTATAAAACTTCACAGTAGTTATTATTACAAGAATTAAAAGAGCAATTATCCATAAGAAAGCAAAACCTCTTAGTTCAAACCTAAAAAATAATATTGTCCAAAAGAAATTGAATATTAACTGCAAGGCATAAAACGAAAGTGCACTTTTAACCTCTTTTTTATCCTCACCCGAGCTATAAACCAAATAGCTTGCTATACCCATAAACAAGTACAAAATGCTCCATACAATAGGAAATATCCACCCTGGCGGGCTAAATGGTGCTTGATTTAACATCTGATATTTTTCCATAGTTCCCATAGAAAATAATGCACTAAGCGCCCCAACACCCTCACTTATTAAAATGCTAATAGCAAGTGGTAAAACCGAGCCTTTAAATATTCCTCCAACTATTTTCATAACTAAATCCTCCTAATCATTTTTATTACGAATATAAATATGCTTAATATTATTCTTACCAGCTTTTCGCTCGTCAATCTCAAAAATTCCAAGATTTTTAATAAGCGGAGTTAATTTTAAATATCCATAGTTTCTTGGGTCAAAATCTGGTTGTTTTTTTGGAATTAAATTGCCCACATTACCTAAAAATGCCCAACCGTTTTCATCAGCCAAATCATCTATTGATGATGCAATTAAATTTAATAATTCTAATTTTTGTTTTGTTGGTATTTCTAAACCAGCTGGGTTCTCTTTTTTAGCAACAGGTGCATTTATAATCTCTATATAAATAAATTTGTCACAGGCTACTATAAAAGGGTTTGGCGTTTTTTTCTCGCCAATTCCAATAACCTTCATACCTGCTTCACGAAGCCTAATTGCAAGACGAGTGAAATCGCTATCGCTGGAAATTATACAAAATCCACCAACTTTTTCAGAATAAAGTATGTCCATAGCATCAATAATCATTGCAGAATCCGTCGAATTTTTACCAGTAGTGTAACCATACTGTTGAATTGGTGTTATAGCATGCTCAAGCAAGACTGCTTTCCACCCCGCAAGGTTAGGTCTTGTCAAATCGCCATAAAGCCTTTTCAAAGTTGCGGTTCCATAACGAGCTATTTCCTCTAGCACACCCTTTATGTTACTATGCGGAATGTTATCTGCATCTATTAAAACAGCAAGCTTTAAATCATTTAATTCTTCCATATTATGCCTCCTAATTTATTCTTTACCACCACAGCCATTATATTCAAACTGAATAGTGATATGATTAATTTTATGTCTCTCTTTTAACAAATTCTCAATTTTTTCTAAAATAATTTTTGTTTCACTAACCAACATATTATTAACATTTATATGTGCTTCAAAATGAGTATTTTTTTCGTCCAAGCCCCATATATGGATATGATGTACCCCTACTACGTCCTCAATGCTTTCAATATCATTTATAACGAGTTGTATGTTAATATGTGCAGGAACATTTTGCATAAATATATTAAGCGCCTTTATTGTAATTTGAACACTTTCTTTAAGTACATAAGCGCCTATCAAAACTGTTATCAAAGGGTCAATCCAATATAATTTGAAATAATATATTGCAACACCAGAAATAAGTACGCCAATAGAAGACAATGCATCACCCAAAAGATGTAAATATGAGGACCGCATATTCATATCATCCTTAGAGCCTTTTTGCAGTAAAAATACACATATCATATTGGCTACTAAGCCAACAAATGAAACCCATATCACAACAAAGCCATTTATGGGTTGCGGGTAAAAAAACTTCACAAAAGCCTCTTTAAAGAGAAAAAGAGAAATAACAATTAAAACAGAGGAATTTATAAATGCAGCTAAAATTGTTGCCCTTTTATAGCCGAATGTCCTTTTTTCATCCTTTTCCCTGCCATACATTTTTATTGCCATATAGCTTATTATAATTGCAATACCATCGCTAAAATTATGCAGGGCATCTGAAATAAGGGACAGACTCTTAGAGTATAAACCTCCAATTATCTGAAATGCCGTGATAATAAAATTTAAAAGAATAACAAATATAAGCCCTGCTCCATTTATTTCAGAAGTATTATGACTGTGATGATGATTATGATGTTCGCCCATATATTCCCCTCCTGTGAACTTATACTAATTTTCGTTTAAAATCTTATTTATAAATATATCAACTATGTAAGGGTCAAACTGTGTTCCAGCGCAACGTTTTATTTCATCAATAGCCTCTTGAACACCCAAAGCCTTTCTGTACGGTCTGTCACTTATCATAGCATCGTATGTATCTAAAACGCTCACAATCCTTGAGAGCAAAGAGATTTCCTCTCCCTTTAACCCACGAGGGTATCCTGTTCCGTCCCATCTTTCATGGTGGCTCAAAATTCCGTCTGCTATCGGAAGTAGCTCGTGCAGTGTACTTGCTATTCTAAAACCAATTTCACAATGTTTTTTAATTATTGACATTTCTCTTTCATCGAGCTTTCCTGGCTTTAACAATATACTGTCTGGTATTCCTGTCTTTCCAATATCATGCAATAAAGATAATAGTTTTAAATTTTCTATTTCATAGCCTTTCATACCAATCGACTTGCCAACTTTTTTTGATAATTCAGCCATTCTTTCACAATGTTTCCTTCTCCTGTTTTTTCTTCCATTACTGCTCTAAAATTTTCTATAATTTTGTTACGAATACTTTTCCCTTCCAAAAGCTTACTCGAATACATTCTATCCTCTGCAATACTATAACAGCTTTGCAAGTCCAAACCTTCATCTGTTTTTGTCTCTGCGCCAAAAGAAATATTTAGGATTAACTCATCGGTTGTTTCTTCCTCACAACGCTGAGTTATACGCTCAATTATGGCAGATGCCTCATTGTATGTAACCCCAGGTAGTATAGCGGCAAACTCATCTCCACCACGCCTTGCTACATATGTGTTTTCTCCACATTCACTTTTAATTATTCCTGCTATTTTCACAAGAAGATTATCCCCACAAGCATGACCAAAAGCATCATTTACAAGTTTTAACCCATTAACATCTCCAACTATAACCGAAATAGGATACCCACCAGATTTATCTATTATGTCCGAAATCTCCGAAAACTTTCTTCTGTTATATAAGCCAGTTAAATTATCGTGGTAGCTCAAAAATTCAAGCTCTGCTTCATACAGTTTTCTTTCAATCGCTTTTGATACAGAATCCACAAATATATGCAATATAGAAATTTCCGATTCTGACCATTTTTTTACAATTTTACATTCATCAAAACCAATGAATCCCCAAAATATATCTTTTACAAATATCGGCAAAATAAGTATAGATAAGATTTTACTTGACACAAACATATCTTTAAGTGTAGCCTCTTGCAAATCTTCGGTAGCTATGCTAAATGGTCTGCCTTTTAGCAATGATGGTATTAAAACATCCATTACTTCAAATGATAGCTTTTGCAATTTAGGATTATCAATTTGTGCTTCTACATTATTAGAACTCCATTCTGCCTTTTGAGTTGCAATACGTTTACCTGTTGCACTATCGGAACCTGTCTCGAAATAAGATACTCTATCAACACCTGTAGAACTTCCAAGTAATTTAAGTACTTTGGAAATAGCAATATTGAAATCACTGTTTATTAAAAGTATTTTTGTAGCCTCCGAGATAGCAAGTAAAACTTTTTCTTTTTCTCCAAGAGCTTCCTCTGCCCTTTTGCGAGTGATAAACATACCAATCTGCCTGCTATATATCTCTACTAATCTTTCATTTTTAAATTGTTCACCATAAGACATCATCATAGTGAAATCGCCAATCATTTTTTCATCTTTTATTATTTTAACAACGAAAACTTCACTAAGGCGAAAAACCTTTGAAATTGCACTAATTAGCGAAGGGTTAACCACCCCACCTACAAGGTCATTTAAAGATTCAAAGCGTGTGACAATCTTACCATCAGTTCTTTCATTGCGAAAAGCATCATCGTCCCATTCCTTACCAATAATTTCAAAGCCAAGCAGCTTAGATGCTTTTTCCAATACACAGCTTATACCTGCAATAGCAGTAGTTGTGAACTTATCACCAGCTTCATTATATAAGTTCAAAACTCCATATTTTGCATTTGAAATATTTAAGAGATTTTCTAAAATCTTTTGAAATTTTACTTTTTTAGATGAAACCTGCAACAATTCTTCAGAAAAAGCTACCATTCTTTCAAGCATTTGTTTGTTTTCCATACGGTCTGTAATTTCTCTTGATACACACACTATCTCAATTACTGCATTTGTATATTTATCACGAATTGCAATATTAGTAGTTTCAAGCCACACATAAACTCCATCTTTTCTTCTTATCCTATATGTTGAAATGTAAACTTCTGGATGTTTAATAATTAAATTATGTTTCTCTTTTATTATCTCAACATCATCTGGATGGAAAAGCTCATATAAATTAACACCAATAAGCGATTTTGGTTCGTAGCCAAGGATTCTTTTAAAAGATGGTGAAGCATATGTGTATTTGCCATCTAAAGCATGCCTTGAAATAATATCACTAACACTTTCAGTAATAAGTTTATAATTTTCTGCATACTCAAACTCTTCATTAAATTTACCACGCCATAAATCCAACTTTGCTGTATCATTATGCATAATAAATAAGTCCCCTTATATTCAAAAATCGTCACGTGTTTTCTCTTTAAAATTTGTAATCACAACTATACTTTTAAATTGTACATCAAATATTACAGAAACACAATATTTTTTATGTAAAATTAGGATAAAATATTTATAAAAGTTAATTTTTCGTATAATATGTTAAAATAAGCCCCCATATCGTATAATATGAGGGCTTACTAAAACAAGATTATTTTTTTTAATATGCTGTTTAAGCATTTTGCTATTTTGCGAGTGTTGTAGTTGTTAATTTTCCGTTTATTTTGCAATTTTTCATTGCTTTAATTACTTGATTAGCGCTCTCTTTTGGAACTTCTACGGTTGTGAATTTGTCAAAAACTTCTATTTTGCCAATTTCCTTGCCCCTTATTCCACTTTCACCAGCTATTGCGCCAACAATATGCTTTGCGCATATTTTAAAATCCTTACCAATACTAACCTTTAATCGCTCCATACCTTCCTCAGCAGAAGTTACTTCTATAAATTCATCGGCTAACAACTCTTTGCTTTCTTTTTCCTTTTGTCCGCCTACAATTATTTTAATTAGCGCAGTTGCTATATCAACAGAGGAGTATTCCTCTTCCATTAGCTTATCCACTATGGTTGCATATTCTTTAAGCTCACCATTGTCTAAAATTTGCTTAACCTCTTGTATGAATTTCGAGGTTTTATTTTCTTCAACCTCGGAAAGTGTTGGGATAACCTTTTGGGTAATTTTGCTGTTAGTAAACCTTTGTATGTCTTTAAGCTCCATTAGTTGCTTTCTGCCTGTAATAAAAGTATATGCCTTACCACTTTTACCTGCTCTACCCGTTCTTCCAATACGATGCACATAATATTCCTCGTCTTGTGGAACGTCAAAATTAAATATAGCCTCGATATCGTCAACATCAATTCCTCGTGCGGCAACATCTGTTGCTACTAAAATATCAACTCTGCCTTTTTTAAACATCCCCATAGTCTGAGTCCTTGCCTGTTGCTTCATATCACCATGAAGACCATCAGTAAGGTAGCCTCTAAGTTGCAATTCGTTCACAAGTTCATCAACCTGTCTTTTGGTATTACAGAAAATCATTGAACGCTTTGGATTAGTAATGTCAATAAGACGGCAAAGCACTTCAACTTTTTTACCTTTTGGTACTTCATAATAATACTGTTCAATGCTTGGAACAGTAAGCTGTTGGTGAACAACCTTTATAAGCTCTGGGTTTGTTTGAAACTTTTTTGTAATGGCAAGAATTTCTTTTGACATAGTAGCAGAAAAAAGAACGGTTTGCCTTTCCTTAGGAATATCTATAAGTATTGTTTCAATATCCTCTCTAAAGCCCATATTAAGCATTTCATCAGCTTCATCAAGAATTATCATTTTCAAGTTCTTAAGCTTTAAAGTGTGCCTTCTCATATGGTCCATAACACGCCCCGGTGTGCCGATAACTATTTGTGCACCCATCTTTAATGCTTTAATTTGTCGCTCAATAGGTTGTCCACCATAGATTGGAACTGCTTTAATTCCATGAGTGAATTTTGCGAATTTTCTTATTTCATCGCAGGCCTGAACAGCAAGCTCTCTTGTTGGACACAAAATAAGCACTTGAACATTTTTATCTGCAATGTCTACACGCTGGATTGCAGGTATACCGAATGCAGCTGTTTTTCCAGTTCCAGTTTGCGAATGACCTATTACATCTCTTCCAGAAATAATAAGTGGAATACTTACGGTTTGAATTGCTGTGGCTTCCTCGAAGCCCATTTCCTCGACTGCCCTTTGAATTTCATCAGACAGATCTAATTTTGTAAATTGAATTTTTTCCATTCTATTCTCTCTTTCTCCCAAATAAAAAACCGTAAAAAGTCCAAAACATAATGACCTCTCTACGATTATTATTATTTTTAATTGTTACCCACATTATACACTATTATACAAAAAAGTACAACCTTTTTATTTTTTACTAAAATAAATGGCTCATATAATTCCAAAAAAGCCCTGACTATGATAGTCAGAGCTTTTATTAGGTCAAATTATTTAACTGCGTCTTTTAAAGCTTTACCAGCTTTGAATACTGGTGTTGTAGCTGCTGAAATAGTAATTTCTGCACCTGTTTGTGGGTTTCTACCCTTACGAGCTGCTCTCTTACGAGTTTCGAATGTACCAAAGCCAACAAGTTGTACTTTATCACCACTTTTAAGTGCTGATGTAATACTCTCGATTGTTGCGCTTAATACGCCCTCAGCGTCTTTTTTTGTTATTCCTGATTTTTCTGCAATTGCAGATACCAATTCTGTTCTGTTCATTTGTTAACCTCCTTAAATATTAAAAGAATTATCAATAGTATTGTATCACACATATATATGCAAATTCAATACTTTATTCAAAAACTTTTACCATTTTTATAATATTTTGGTAATTCTACATAATTTTAGCCGAAATAGTTGGCGTTTTTACCAACATAATTGGCATTTTTCACTATAATAAAGTATATATTGCACATATAAACTTTATATTTTTTACAATAAAAGCAAGTATTTTCCTATTTTTGCAATAATTTTTTAACATTTGCAACAATATTATTTGCTGTTAAGCCATATTCTTCAAGCAATGCAGCTGGTTTACCAGACTTACCAAAAATGTCGTTTACACCAACACGCAACATTTTAACTGGGAAATTTTCCGAAAGAACCTCGGCAACGGCACTTCCAAGACCACCAATTATGCTATGCTCCTCGGCAGTTACAATTGCACCAGTTTCCTTTGCTGCTTTTATTATTATATCTTTATCAATTGGTTTTATTGTGTGTATGTTTATAACCCTTGCGCTTATTCCATCTCCTGCAAGAACATCCTTAGCAGCCATAGCCTGTTGAACCATAAGACCTGTTGCAATTATGGTAACATCTTTTCCATCTGCAAGCTGTACACCCTTACCAAGCTCAAATTTATAGTCACTATCATACACATAAGGCACATTTAGACGTCCAAAACGTAGGTACACAGGGCCGTCATACTTAATTGCAGCTTCAACTGCGCCTCTTGCTTCAAATGCATCAGCAGGGCTAATTACAACCATTCCAGGGATTGAACGCATAATTGATATATCTTCAATAGCCTGATGAGTAGCACCGTCCTCACCAACTGAAATACCAGCATGAGTTGCACCAATTTTAACGTTTAAATGAGGATATGCGATTGAATTTCTAACCTGTTCAAATGCTCTACCTGCTGCAAACATTGCAAATGTACTTGCAAAAACTATTTTGCCAGTAGCTGCAAGCCCTGCTGCTGTTGACATCATATTAGCCTCAGCAATTCCCATATTTATAAATCTTTCAGGAAATTTCTTTTTAAATGTATCTGTTTTTGTTGATTTTGAAAGATCCGCATCAAGCACCACTATATCATATTTTCCACCAAATTCTGCGAGTGCCTCTCCGTACGCTTCTCTCGTTGCTTTTGTTTCAGCCATTATATTTCGCCTCCTAATCTAACAAGCTCGGCATTTAAGTCTTCCATTGCCTGTGCATATTGTTCATCGTTAGGTGCATTTCCGTGCCAGCCTGCTTGATTTTCCATAAATGAAACGCCCTTACCTTTTATACTTTTTGCAATAAGTATTGATGGTTTGCCTTTGCAATTTTTCGCCTGTGCAAAACCATCACGAAGTGAATCAAAATCGTGTGCATCGACTAAAATTACGTTCCAACCAAAAGCTTTAAATTTTTCGTCTACTGGTAGAGGTGACATAACATCTGCTATGTTTCCGTCAATTTGAAGACCGTTAAAGTCAAGAATTGCACACATATTGTCAAGCTTATAATGGGCTGCAAACATCGCCGCTTCCCAAACCTGACCTTCTTGTAATTCACCATCACCTAAAATTGCGTATGTACGATAGCTTTTATTATCAAGCTTAGCCGCAAGAGCCATACCATTTGCAGCACAGATACCTTGTCCTAATGAACCTGTTGACATATCAACACCAGGAACCTCTTTCATGCTTGGGTGACCTTGCAAATAGCTATCTATTTGTCTAAATGTTTTTATATCTTCCTTAGGAAAAAAGCCTTTTTCTGCAAGTGTTCCATAAAGTGCTGGTGAGCAATGCCCTTTTGATAGTACAAATCTATCTCTATCTGGGTTTTTTGGATTTTTAGGATCAATATTACTCATTTCCTCAAAATACAGTTCAGTAAGAATATCTGCGCAAGACAAAGAACCCCCTGGATGACCAGAACCTGCGCTGTGTACCGCATCAATGACATGACGTCTTATTTTATATGCGGTAATTTTTAGTTCGTTATTATTTTTCAAAACAACTTCCTCCTATTCATAATTTTTGAAGCCCTCACCCAAAACCTCTCGAACATCCGCAAGTATCACAAATGCCTTTTCATCATTTTTGCGAACAACATCTTTAAGCTTTGGAATTTCATTGCGCTTCATTGTACACATAAGTATTGTTTTATTCTTTCCACTATACATCCCGAGTCCATATATTCCTGTAACTCCACGCTTTAATTCTGATGATATACTATCAGCTATTTGTGCATAATTATCCGACACAATAAAAACCGTTTTAGCATAACCAACACCTTCAAGCAGTGTGTCTATCATATATGATGAGGCATATAATGCAATGACTGAATAAAGCCCTGTTTGTAAATTTTTAAACATAATTGTTGCAAATGCAATTACTGATAAATCAGTAAAAAGCAATAATCTGCCCATAGACATATGTCTAAAAATTTTCTGTAATAAGGTTGCTATAATGTCCGAGCCACCAGTGGTTGCCCCTGCAACAAAAACAAGCCCAAGCCCTAATCCACTAAGCAAGCCACCAAATAATGATGCAAGCAATAAATCATTAGTTACTGGCTTTATAAAACTGAATATATCAATAAATAGCGAAAGCATAACAGTGGAATACATAGATTTAATTCCAAAGCTTTTGCCCTGCGACATTATTCCCAATGCAAAAAGCGGTATGTTAAGCACAAGCGAAATAACACCTATTGGAAAGTCTAAAACGTAATGCAAAACGGTAGCAATACCACTTACTCCACCTGCTGCAAGCTTATTTGGGGCAAGAAAAACAACGATTGAAAATGCAGTTATAATCGCACCAATTGTCATTATAGCATAATTTTTGGTAATTGCCAATAGTTTTTTCATTTATATTATCACTTATCCAAGTATTAAATTCATAATCTCGACAAGGCGTGCTTCATTTCCGCTAAGATATATGTAACCGATTAAGGCTTCTAACCCTGTTGCTATGCGATATTGTGCCATATCGGCATTTTTAGGTACGCCAGACTTTGCGTTGCGCCCTCTTTTGAAAATTGCTATTTCCTTTTCAGTAAGCTTGTCCTCAATCAACATAAAGCTTGCACATTGTGCAGATGCCTTAACGATTGTGGTTGCCTTTTTGTGCAGTTTATCGACAGGCATATTACCCTCTGCCACAAGCTTTGTTCTAACATAAAGCTCATAAACCACATCACCAATATATGCAAGCACCAAAGGTGAGTATTCATCAGGCTTTGTCATAGTTATTATCCCCTTCGCCACTTTACTCCAGACGGTGTATCTTCAAGAATTATACCCTGTAATTTTAGTTTGTCCCGAATTTCATCTGATAATGCAAAATTTTTATCTTTTCTTGCCTGCTGACGTTTTTCAATAAGCTTTTCTATTTCGTCGTCCAATGTTTTTTCCTGTTTTGCTTGCAAAAGTCCAAGCACTCCTCCAAGCTCTACAAGGGTATTTTTCGCTAATTCTATTGTTGCTTTTGTATCAGATGAAGTTACAGAGCTGTTTATATCACGCACCATTTCAAACAAAACAGATATTGCAAGCGCTGTGTTAAGGTCATCATCCATTGCTTCTTTAAATGAGTTTTTATGAGCTTCAAGCGTTTTTTGTAGTTCTTTATTTACTACGCCGTCTATTGCTGATTGATTTAAAAAGCTAAGATTATCAAGCGTTGTATATAGCCTTTCTAACCCTGTTTTAGCCTGTGTCATAAGGTCCTTCGAAAAGTTAATTGGGCTTCTATAATGGGCAAAAAGCATAAAAAACCTTATAACCTCTGGCTCAAATTCCTTTTCTACATCTCGAACCGTGAAAAAGTTATTAAGCGATTTAGACATTTTTTTATTATCGACATTTATATAGCCATTATGCACCCAATACCTTGCAAATGGTGCATTATTAGCGCATTCACTTTGCGCTATTTCATTTTCGTGATGTGGGAAAATTAAATCCTGCCCACCACTGTGAATATCAATAGTTTCGCCAAGATATTTATTTGCCATAGCAGAGCATTCTATGTGCCAGCCTGGTCTACCAAGCCCCCAAGGGCTTTCCCACGCTGGTTCATTTGGCTTTTGCTTTTTCCAAAGCGAAAAGTCCATAGAATCCATTTTATCTTCATTTATATCTATTCTTGCGCCTGCCTCTAAGTCTTCAAGTGGCTGATGTGAAAGCTTGCCATACTCTGCAAACTTCTTTGTTGAAAAGTAAACGTCGCCGTCTACATTATAAGCAAAGCCTTTTTCCTCTAACTTTTTGATTATATCAATAATTGCATCAATATTATCAGTTGCCTTTGGGTGAACAGTTGCACGCTTAATTCCAAGTGAATCTGCATCCTTAAAATATTCTTCAATAAAGCGTTCACCAAGCTGTGCTACCGTAATTCCTTCGGCATTTGCTTTGTTTATCATTTTATCATCAATATCCGTGAAATTTTGAACAAAATTCACGTCATAGCCACAATATTCAAAATACCTACGAAGTGTATCGAATATTATAAATGGCCTTGCATTTCCAATATGAAAATAATTATACACAGTTGGCCCACAGGAGTACATTTTAACTTTTTTTTCAATCAATGGTATAAATTCTTCTTTTTTTCGAGTTAGTGTATTATAAAGTTTCATCCTTTTTTTCTCCCTTTTTTTCGAGCCTTTCAAGGCGCATAGTAAGCTTACATAGCTCCATTGACACAGGGTCTGGCATATGTATATGGTCAAAATCGGCAGATGCAGGCGCAACACGAACATTGTCCCTTATAACAATTCTACCCGGCACACCAACGCAGGTGCTGTTAGGTGGAACCTCGCTTAGCACAACTGCATTTGCAGCAATTTTAGAATTATCACCCACGGTAAATGGTCCTAAAACCTTTGCACCAGAGCCAATTAACACATTGTTGCCTATGGTTGGGTGACGTTTTCCTTTATCTTTTCCAGTTCCACCGAGGGTTACACCTTGATATATGGTACAATTATCACCAATAATAGTTGTTTCACCAATTACAACACCCATTCCGTGGTCGATAAAAAAACCTTTGCCAATTTTGGCAGCTGGGTGAATTTCTATACCTGTTTTTCTTCTACTTCGCTGTGATACCCACCTCGCTAAAAAATAGCATTTGTGGTTATAAAGCCAATGTGCAAAACGGTGGTTAATTACTGCGTGAAGCCCAGAGTAAAGGAAAAACACTTCACAGGCACTTCTTGCCGCAGGATCCCTTTCCAATATAACCTTTATTTCCTCACGAATAAGCTTAAACATAGAGGTTCACCTCCACTAAAATTTTAAATTTTTAAATCTCTCTACTGCCTCAATTGTGTTTGCACGGTTACCAAATGCAGTAAGCCTGAAATATCCCTCGCCACTTGGGCCAAAGCCAACACCTGGCGTGCCAACAACATTTGCCTCGCTAAGTAGCTTATCAAAAAAGCCCCAAGAATCAAGACCATCTGGTGTTTTTAGCCAAATATATGGTGCATTTATTCCACCGAATACTTTTAGACCAGTAGATAGCACACCCTCACGGATAATAGCCGCATTTTCCATATAAAAATGGACAGTTTCCTTTATTTGAGCCTTGCCCTCGTCAGAATAAACTGCCTCTGCACCACGTTGAATAATATATGGTGTGCCATTAAACTTTGTTGTGTGTCTTCTGTTCCAAAGCTTATTAACCTGTATTTTCTCACCTGATTTAGTATATGCAATCAAATCCTTTGGTACTACTGCAAAGGCGCAACGTGTTCCTGTAAAGCCTGCATTTTTAGAGAAGCTACGAAATTCGATTGCAACCTCCTTTGCGCCCTCAATTTCATAAATGCTGTGGGCAACATCACTTTCTGTGATATATGCCTCGTATGCTGCATCATATAAAATAATGGTGTTGTTCTCTCGTGCAAAATCAACCCATTTTTTAAGCTCTGTTTTAGTAATGGTTGTTCCTGTCGGGTTATTTGGTATGCAAAGGTATATTATGTCAACCTTTTCTGTTGGCAATTGTGGCACGAAATTGTTTTCAGCAGTACAAGGCATATAAACGATATTACTCCATCTACCATCAGCGCCAAGCTCACCACTTCTGCCACCCATTACATTTGTATCAACATAAACAGGGTACACAGGGTCTGTAACTGCTATTTTATTATCTACTCCGAAAATATCACCAATGTTTCCTGCATCACTTTTCGAGCCATCACTAATAAACACTTCATCTGTTCCAAGCTGTATGCCCCTTGGTGCATAATCGTTTGCTATAATTTTTTCTGTTAAAAATGAATATCCTTGTTCTGGTCCATAGCCACGAAATGTTTCTGCGCTTGCCATTTCGTCAACTGCATTATGCATTGCCTTGATAACTGCCTGTGGTAGTGGTTTTGTTACATCACCAATACCAAGCCTTATAACCTTTGCGTTAGGGTTGTTTTCGGAATACGAATTAACACGTTTTGCTATCTCCGAAAAAAGATAACTACCAGGTAATTTTAAATAATTTTCGTTTACAAATGCCATTATATCCACTCTCCTTCAAATACTTTTGTCGCTGTTCCTGTCATATATATATGATTATCTTCTTCGTTCCACTGGATTTCAAGGTCGCCACCTAATAATTTTACGGTTGCCTGCCTGTCGCTAAGCCCATTAAGCACCGATGCAACCAAAACTGCACACGCACCAGTTCCACAGGCTAAGGTTTCCCCTGCGCCACGCTCCCACACACGCATTTGAAGTGTATTTCTATCAATAACCTTAACAAATTCTGTGTTTGTTCTACGTGGGAAAATTTGATGATTTTCAAATTTTGGCCCTATTTTTTCAATTTCAAGGCTGTCAATATCGTCCAAATATGTAACTGCGTGAGGATTGCCCATTGAAACGCAGGTTATAGAATATTCCTCACCATCTACATTAATTATTTTATCAATAAATTCGTCACCAGTATAATCTACAGGTATAAGCTGAGGCGTTAGTATAGGCTCGCCCATATCAACGCAAATCTTTGCAACCTCACTATTTTCAATTGTCAATTTTAAAATTTTAATCCCTGCAAGCGTTTCAACAGAAATTTCGTCTTTATTTGTAAGCTTATTATCACGAACATATTTGCCAACGCAACGTATTGCATTGCCGCACATTTCAGCCTCGCTACCGTCTGAATTTATCATTCTCATTCGAAAATCCGCACAATCGGAAGGCATAATTAGAACAAGCCCGTCTGAGCCTACGCCAAAATGTCTATCGCTTATTTTAATTGCTGTTTCACTTATATCGTCAACAGTTTCAGTAAAACAGTTAACATATACATAATCATTTCCTATTCCTTGCATTTTTGTAAATTTCATACTTACACCCCTTTCAGTGTTTATACTAATTATCTTCTAAAATAAGGAATAGATTTCGAGGAAAATATTCGTCAGACAAGGCACAGGTTCTTTTGAATACTTGATGTATTCAAAATGGTTCTGTAACGAAGTATGGCGGAACTTTTACCGTAAGCTGTTTCTTTATTTTAGAATATAATTAGTATTTTATATTATACAATAAAAGTCACCTTTTGACAAGGTGACTTTATAATTTTATTATTTTTTTGGATTTACAATATCACGCCAATCAAGGTCACCACGGACTAAGCCTTGAATTAAAACCTCTGCTGTTGCAACATTTGTGGCAAGTGGAATATTATGCACATCACACAAACGGAAAAGTGCGCTTACATCTGGTTCGTGTGGTTGGGCAGTTAATGGGTCTCTAAAAAATAGCACAAGGTCAATTTCGTTATATGCAATTCTTGCACCAATTTGTTGGTCTCCACCTTGTGGACCAGATAAAAATCTATGTACGCTAAGCCCAGTAGCTTCAATAATTAATGAGCCAGTAGTTCCTGTTGCAACTAAATTGTGCTTGCCTAAAATTCCACAATAGGCTATGCAGAACTCAACCATTAATTCTTTCTTTTTGTCGTGTGCGATAAGTGCTATATTCATTTTAAGACACTCCCTACCTTCCAAATATTTTTCTCCACATCCGCATAAATATATTTCCTTCATCCTCCATTATAGGAACTTTCTCACCCGTAAGGCGCTTTGCTATGTTAAAATATGCTCTGCCAGCCCTTGTCCTGTGCTTTAAAACAACTGGAATTCCCTTATTATTCGAAGCAATTACAGCATCGTCCTCTGGAACTGCGCCAAGCAGGGGTATGGCTATAATATCAATCATATTATCTATATCTATCATATCACCTTTTTTTATCATGTCAACACGTATACGATTAATAATTAAAAATTTATCCATAATACCGATTTTTTCTAACTTACTTATAATACGGTCAGCATCACGAATTGAAATCATTTCTGGTGTAGCAATTACAATTGCTTTATCTGCATTTGAAATAGCCAAATTAAACCCATCATCAATACCAGCAGGACAGTCTAAAATAATATAATCGAAAAATGGCTTTAATTCATCAATAAGCTCTTTCATTTTTTCTATTGGCACAGAAGACGTTTCCCTTGTTTGTGGTGAGGATAATAAATTCAGCCCCCTAAACCGTGAATCCGTTATTATTGCTTTTCTTGCATCGCATCTATCCTCTATTATATCAAGAAAATCATACACAATTCTATTTTGCATACCAAGTGCTATATCAAGGTTTCTAAGCCCAATATCACAATCAATTAGAAGTACATTTTTTCCCATATATGCAAGTGCTGTGCCTATATTTGCTGTTGTTGTTGTTTTGCCAACGCCACCCTTACCAGATACAACAGCTATCACCTCTGCCATAGCTGTTACAAGCTCTGCCATACGCTCACCTCACAAGTATATTATATGGTTGAATTGCATCTTCAACCGAATTAACCTTTATATATGCATCTATTACATCTTTTGCAACAGGGGCAATATAATTACCATGACCGCCGTGCTCTACCACAATCGCAATCGCAATTTGTGGGTTTTCAAATGGAGCAAACGCAACGAACAAACCATTTGGAGAGCCTTTTGGAACAGAGGCAGTACCTGTTTTTCCACCAACTGCAACACGGTAATTGGCAAAAACATTACTTGCAGTACCAGTTTCCGAAACCTTCCTCATACCATCAATTACCGCTTTATAATTTTGTGGCTCCATTTGTATTTCATCAACCACTTTTGGCTGTATATCAACTACATTTTTCGCTTCGTCGTAAGATTTAATTGCCTTAACTATATGCGCCTCATAGCGTTTGCCACCATTTGCAACTGTTGCAATATAATTTGCAAGCTGTATTGGTGTAAATAAATGGTCTGATTGCCCAATAGAGGCTTGAAGTGTATCACCAGGATACCATTGTTTTTTATACTTACTTCTGTATTCTGGGGAAGCAAATATACCCTTTGCCTCAGCAGGAAGCTCAATTCCTGTATACTGCCCTAAGCCAAATTTTTCGCCATACTTAGTAAGCTTATCAATTGTTAAACGTCTGCCAACATCATAAAAATAATAGTTACAGGAATTTTCTATTGCCTGAGAAACATTTTGCGCCCCATGAGTTCTGTTAAAGTCTGCCCAAATCCAGCAAACTGGTGCATAACCAGACTTCTCATAAAATTTATATACACCCTCGTCAACTACTGTATCCGTTGGTGTAACAATTCCTTCTTCAAGAGCAGCGATGGCTGTTAAAATTTTAAAGGTAGAACCAGGTGCATATTGACCACCAATTGCTCTATTAAACATTGGTCTATTTTTATCTTCCATTAACTCTTTATACTTTTGGTTAAATTCGTTGGGGTCGAATGTTGGATATGATGCCATTGCCAAAATTTCACCTGAATTAACATCAATAACAACTGCCGAGCCACCTGAAGCATCTTGGCTGTCTTTAAGTCCACGAAGACGTTGAATATTCGAGGCAAGCGACTCCTCTAAGGTGCGTTGAAGCTCTGCATCAAGGGTAAGCACCGCATAATTTCCTGGTATAGGTGGCTTGCTATCTAACACCCTCGACATTTTACCGTCAATATTTTGTTCAATGCTTGAAACTCCGTCTTTGCCACGCAAATAATCCTCTAAAACCTTTTCAATGCCTTCCTTGCCGACAATATCATTCATATTATAATTTTTACTTTTTAGCTTGTCATATTCCTCTTTATACATAACACCAACTCTGCCAAGTATATGCGCCGCAAGAGTTCCACTTGTATTTTGCCTAATTGGTTCTACAAGTATATTAACCCCTGGAAAGTCAAGGTGTTGTTCTTTGAGCCACGATACAACCTCTTTTTTTACGTCAGTTGCAAAGGTATAAGGCGTATTGTTGTTAAACATACGATTTTCCATCTCATACCGAACAGCTACTATTTTTCGCAGTTCCTCTGACGAATAACCTTCATCT
>CAYVWT010000019.1:0-4025 GCA_964455565.1 uncultured Clostridiaceae bacterium
GTTAAACATACGGTTTTCCATTTCATACCGAACAGCTACTATTTTTCGCAGTTCCTCTGACGAATAACCTTCATCTATTTGATAATATTTTCTGAAATATTCCATTGTTTGATTAGCATCAAAATCTATATTTATTTTTTTGCCTACTTTAAAATTATTTATTTTTTCGCCAAGCTGTTCTTCCTCTACATCTGGAAAATAGAAATCAAATGGGTATGTAGTGGTTATAGGCAGCGAATCAATATAGCTTTGTTCGTGCATATCCATAACATTTACTACGTCTAAAATAAGTTTATTTAGGTTTTCTTTTTTTATATATTCCTTTTGGAATATAACTGTAAAGCCCATTCTATTTGTTATAAGTGGTCTACCATATCTATCTAAAATTTCCCCTCGTGGCGCTTTAACAGGCATAGAACGGAGCAGACGTTTTTCAGATTGAACCTTATATTCCTCACCCTTTAAAACTTGAAGCGTAAAAAGGCGAGCAGAAATAGAAATGCCCATAATTGAAATTATTATAAATATTATTGTATATCTATTTTTTAGATTTTCCCAAAACATAGCCTCACCCTTTTCTCACTCCAAGGCGCACATCTATTTTCTCTAATAAAAAATAAATTGGAAGTGTAATAACCGTGTTATAAATAGTTTCTGGTATTATCTTTCGTAATAAAACTAAAAGCAAATTTGTATCGCCCCACATAAAATATGTAAATGTATAATATAATAACCCACAAACAATTGATGTGCCAAAAACAAAGCCCATTGCAACAATGGCACCTCCACGGAAAAAATTAACACATAAATAACCAACAACAACGCCAATGTACAAATAAGCAAGTGAGTTAATTCCAAAGGCACCATGCCCAATTACATCGATAATAATTCCACATAAAAGCCCAACCATACCCCCCTCAATACTACCACCAAGCAGGGCCACGCACACAACAAAAACAAACAAAAGATTTGGCTTTATACCAAAAATTTGCAAGTAATTTATAAGTGTTGTTTGTAGTGCTGTAAGTAATATAACGCTTATGGTGTAGACTACTGATTTCACAAGAAATCTCCTTTAAGGCAATTTATTTTTAATAACAAAGACCTCTGTTATTCTTTCAAAATCTACAACTGGTTCAACAACTGCATATTGTGATACGCTATGTGTTTCTGGGCGAATTTCCCGTATTTTGCCGATTAATATACCCTTAGGGTATATTCCACCAAGCCCAGAGGTTTCGATTAGGTCGCCTGTAATAACGCTTGCGTCCTTTGAAATATAAGTCATCTTGCACAGACCGTCCATTCCAAGCTCTAAATCCCCTTCAATCATAGCTATATCCCTCGTTCTAACAACAAGGCTACCAGTCGAGCTATTTGTATCAATTATCGTTACAACCTTTGCATAGTTAGTTCCAATTTCGTAAATATACCCAACAAGCCCTTTGCTTGTTATTACTGCCTGCCGAACTGCAAGCCCACTCGATGTTCCTTTATCTATAGTGAAAGTGTTAAACCAATTTCCAGGGTCCTTTGCTATAACCTCTGCACCTACAAGCTCATAATTCCCCATATCTTTTTTTAGGTCAAGCATACTTTTAAGGCGCTCATTTTCTAATTTGAACTCTTCAATATTTCTAATTGTATTATTTAGCTCGTCTATTTTTTCAGACATCTGTTTATTTTCTTCTTTTAGCTTTTTGGAATCTGCAAAGTATTCAAAAAAGCCTCCAACACCTTTGGAGCTTGCTGTAAACAATGTTTGAAACGGCATAACAACAGCACCGACTAAATCCTCGCCAAAAGTTACCTTTTCACGATTGTCGGTATATATTGCCATCATAACCAAAAGAAATATCGTAATAGTTAGTAGCAGCACAAAGTATTTGTTTGTAAACAAACCTCGCATTATCTCACCCGCTGACTATTTTTTGAAGAAATGAAAACCTTTCGGAGTGTATCAATCTCACTAAGCCCCTTGCCTGTTCCAAGTGCAACGCAGTCTAATGGATTGTCTGCAATTAGAACTTTAATGCCAGTTTCCTCCGAAATAATTTTATCAAGCCCTCTAATTAACGCACCGCCTCCTGTTAGCATTATTCCCCTGTCCATTACATCTGAGGAAAGCTCTGGTGGAGTTTTTTCAAGGGTATATTTAATTGCATCAATTATTGCACTAATTGGTTCACTAAGTGCAGTGCGCACCTCTTGTGAGGTTATTGTTATTGTTTTTGGCAAGCCAGAAATAAGGTCACGCCCTCTTATTTCCATTGACATTTCATTTTCTAATGGATATGCAGAGCCAAGCTTAACCTTAACCTCTTCTGCTGTTCTTTCGCCAATTAGTAGGTTATGGATCTTTTTAACAAAATGAACTATTGAATTATCAAGCTCATCCCCTGCAACACGAAGTGATTTACTTGTAACTATACCACCAAGCGATATAACAGCTACATCTGTTGTGCCTCCACCAATATCTACAACCATACTTCCCATTGGCTCGTCGACAGGCAGCCCCGCTCCAATAGCTGCTGCCATTGGCTCTTCAATAAGATACGCTTCCTTTGCGCCTGCCTGCATAACAGCTTCCTCTACCGCTCTTTTTTCTACCTCGGTTACACCAGAGGGTATGCACACGATAATACGAGGCTTGAAAAATTTACCATTAGGGCACGCTTTTCTAATAAAATATTTCAGCATATTTTGTGTTACGTTATAATCAGCAATAACTCCGTCCTTCATTGGACGAATTGCAATAATATTACCTGGCGTTCTACCTATCATATCCTTTGCATCATTACCTACTGCAAGCACCTGCTTTGTTTCTCTATTTATAGCAACGACAGATGGTTCACGAACCATTATCCCTTTTCCTCTAACATGAACAAGTGTGTTTGCTGTTCCTAAATCAATGCCAATGTCTTTCGATATATTTGCCATTTGTTTGCCTCCTGAAATTATGTGTTTTTTACATCAAACTTTTTTTAAGCATTGTGATAAGCTACATAGTGGAAGACCAACAACATTGTTATAATCACCATTTATGCCACTAACAAATGTTGCCCCTAACCCTTGTATTCCATACGCACCAGCTTTATCAAACGGTTCTTTTGGGCAAGCAATTCTCGCCTACGTGGGGAGGCAGATGCTAATATTATTCTTCCCATTATAACTTTCTATAAGCAAAAATCGCAACAATTATTCCAATTATTCCAGCAATTGTTATGTTAAACATAATCGCAAATTTAAGCCTTAATATTCCAAGGTCAAGATAAAACGGAGCGTCTGTGCTTATACCAAATTCACGCCCAAAGGACAGCCATTCAAAATATCTTGCCCCACGAGTAAGCTCTGCAATAACTCCACCAACCACTATTCCAGTGATTATTAGAATTATAAGCTTTAAGGTATCTCCACGTTTTCTAATCATAATTTTTTACCCCCACTATTCAAAAACATTTGTGCTACAAGCCCAGAAAAGCCACCAGTAAATATAGAAATAATCATAAGTATTGGCAAATATGAAAATATACCTATGTTGCCAAGCAAAATTGTTGCGATAAATACTTGCGCTGTGTTATGTGCAACTGCACCTAACACTCCAACACCTACTAAGCTTGCCTTTGGGTGTATATATTTATATGCAATAATCATTATAAGCGTTGCGGAAATTGCTCCTGCTACGCTATATATTGCAGATATAACCCCACCAAAAAGCATACTTCCAATAAAAGCACGAAGTACAGCTACAACTAATGCAGGCACTCCTCCGAGAGTTGGTATAACTATAAGCCCCACAACATTTGCAATGCCTATTTTGCCACCGGGTAAATCAATTGGAAACGGCATAAATGTTTCTGTTATCTGCAAAACAATTCCAACTGCCGTCATAAGTGCCATAAATATTAACTTTTTTGTATTTTTCAATTTACTCAAACCCCACTACCCAACTCAATATGAAACAATATCTATATTTGGCTCTCCTACAAGGCGCACAACAAGGCGATTCGGCAGGCACACAAGCA
>CAYVWT010000019.1:4035-10425 GCA_964455565.1 uncultured Clostridiaceae bacterium
ATTTACTCAAACTCCAAACTAATATGAAACAAATTACATTTTAAATAGTTGTCAATTTAGCGAGAATATTTTTTTGTCAGACAAGGCGCAGGTTCTTTTGAATACTGTATGTATTCAAAATTGTTCTGCAACGCAGTATGGCGAAAAATATGCCGATAAATTACAAGTGATTTAAAATGGAATTAGTATGACACTATATCTATTTCTGGCTTACCTACAAGGCACACAACAAGTCTATTCGGCAAGCAAACAATCATTTGATTTGGTCTGCTTATAAATCCAATTTGAACGTCTAATTGGTCAGGGCAAGATGCCTCCGTTACCCTAACCTTACCAGAGGCTTGCACCTCTAATACATTATAACCATATTCAGTATTAATTTCAACCATTTTTTGGGAACTTATTGAACTAAAATCGTATTTTGCATATAATTTACTATTGACCTCTATTATAACTCCGTCTGCTCTGCCTGCATACACAATAGTATTTAGCAGAATTATTGATGCGATTGCAACAAAAAATACGGATAATATAATAACAAAATCTGTTTTTGTCAAGCTATTTACCAGTCGAACCAAAGCCGCCATCTCCTCTTTCGGTATCTGGCAAATCCTCCACAACGCTTATGTTCGCAACACATACAGGCATAACAACAAGCTGTGCTATACGCTCTCCAACGCTAATTGTATAATCCTCGTTTGATATGTTTGTAAGCGCAACAAAAATTTGTCCACGATAATCACTGTCAATAACGCCAACTGCATTTGGAAGTGTTATTCCTTTTTTAAGCCCTAACGAGCTTCGTGCAAACACAAGTCCAACATATTGATTTGACGGAAGCGCAATCGCAATACCAGATGGCACAGCCTTCCTCTCGCCTGGTTTTAACGTAATCGGTTCGTCAATACACGCAGGAAGGTCAAGCCCTGCCGAGCCATTTGTTGCATAAAATGGTGCTGGAATTTCTTTGCCAATTTTGTCTGATAAGTATTTGATTTTTAGTTCCATTTTTTTCACACACCTTTATAAAATTTTCCTCTTGTAAATTCGCCATCTACCATATAACCATTTTTATATGCATTATAAATTTTCGCACATTCATTTGGTGGTTCTGTTGTAAAAATTAGCCTTGCCACATTGACACCACTTTGTTTTATTTGGTTTAGCTTGTCCGACATCACAATTGGTCTTGTATTTAGAAATTCATTTCTGCAACCCTCTAAGCAACGAACAGAAAAGCTTGTATCAGTACGGTCGGTTATTATTGCACCCTTTTTGCAGCCAACACTACTTTTTATAATACAATTTTCAGTTATCATAAGTGGCAAACGCCCATAAATAATAACTTCAATTGGGTTATTGCTATATATTGAGCCAATTTGTGATAGCATCATTTCGGTTGACAAGGTAATTTGCTTTACACCAAACTTCTCCAATTGCAAAACTGATTTTTGATTAAAAATATTCAAGCTATGGTCGCAAAACACTTCAAAATTAAGCTTTTTCAAAAGATATATTTGACCAATATTAGTGGCTAAGGCTTTTTTAACTATTAGCTTTCGAAGTATTTCCTCTAAATTTGGAGGTGAAATTCGTGGCAAAACCACTATTTCTTTATCTGTAAAGCTTTTTAGCTTAACAGCAATTTCTAATGGTATATATAAATAATCACAATCAAAATTCTTAAAAACATCTAATTGCGCCTCATCACTCACCTGGACTGCGAATTTTAAATCGCTTTTTTTGTTTTCTTTTATCTTTTCGGATATATATTTTTTTGCTTTGCTTTTTGTATAACTGCTAAGTATTTTTCGCTCTAATAGTAATATTGCATTTCTTCTCGCATCATTTATTTCTGAAATTGGCAAGGAAATATCTTCATCAATATTAACTTCAATATTTTTAATTTGGAATACAGTTCCACCAACCTTTGAAAGCTGTTCAATAATTCGCTCATTTGTAAGTGGTCTGTTTATTGCTTTTTCTGAATTTATTTTGCCAGTATAATTTAATGTGTTTCCAATTTCGTCATGCACATTTATGATAATTGGCTTACCTAAATGTATTTCGCACACAATATCTATATTTGTTTTTTTGGAAATGTCATCAAACGAAACATCTCCATTTTGCTGTTTGTATGGATTATCAGGCTTAATATGGCAAAACATATCCTCACCCTTGGCATCTGTGAAATATCCATCTGTAAAACCACCACGGTAAAATATTTTCTCTAATTTTTCATAATCATCATCAGTTACGGCATCACCAGAGTCAATATATTTTCTATATGTTGAAACTACCGTCCCAACATAATCTGGTCCTTTCATTCTGCCCTCAATTTTAAAGGCTTTTACACCTATTTTTTTTAGCTCATCAAGGTGATTTATAAGGCACATATCCTTAGGGCTAAGCAAATAACCTTTTTTGCCCTCAATTGTATATAAAAGCCTGCACGGTTGGGCGCAGCTTCCACGGTTACCACTCCTGCCACCAATTATACTGCTCATTAGGCATTGCCCAGAATAGCTAACACATATTGCACCGTGTACAAAAACTTCAACCTCAAGGCTTGTACCCTCGCAGATTTCTTTAATCTTTTCCATTGAAAGCTCTCTTGATAGCACAACCCTTTTAAACCCCAATTGTTCAAGTAGCTTAGCACCGTTTAAATCATACACCGTCATTTGTGTGCTTGCATGAATTGAAAGCTCGGGAGCGACCTCACGAGCCAAGGCAAAAACGCCTAAATCTTGTACAATTATTGCATCTGCGCCATTGTCATTTATAAAAGCAATATGCTGTGCAACGTCTTCAAGCTCACGGTCGTAAGCCAAAGTATTAACAGCAACATAAACCTTTACACCACGTAGATGGCAATAGTTTATAGCCTCGGTTAGCTCTTCGTCTGTAAAATTTTTCGCACTTTGCCTTGCGCTAAAGCTTCCACCAAGGTATACTGCATTTGCGCCACCAGTTACAGCCGAAATAAGAGCATCCATACCACCTGCAGGTGCTAAAAGCTCCTGTTTTTCTTTATTCTCTATCATCATTTTTTCCTTAATGGGTGTGTTGAATAATGGGAGTGCGATTTTTCACGAGATAATTTTTTAGGAGAAATTACATAAAAAACGCAGTGAATACTGTATGTATTCGCAAGGCTTTTTGCGTGATTTAAACAAAAAATTTCGGTGATAAAATTGTGCTACTCCATTATTAAACATTCCCTTAATATTAAAGTATTGTTTGTTGCCCAGTAGGGCCTGTCCTGCTTAGGCTTTGAATTTCGGCATCTTTTTTTGCAAGCTCAATCTGATAGCGTTGCAATTGATCCTTAAAACGCTCATTCTCTGCTTTAAGTGTGTTTAGCTCGCCTCTTTCCTTCGACACATCGTCAATATACTGTGCCACCTGCAAACGGAGGTTATCCGCCGCCTCAATACTTTTGAAATAATCATCGGTAAGGTTAATTGCCGCAAGAATAGTGACGGTTTGCAAATTAAGCTGACTGCTCGACATAGCAATTTCTGTAATCTTTTTGTCTATATGCTTTGCAATTTCATGCATATACTCTTCCGACTCGCCACCCATAACGACATATTCTTTCCCATTAATTTTAATTGAAACCTTGTTTTTGGACATAGTACACCTCCACAAAAAACTTATATTACAATTATATACTAATATTATAAAAAATCAAATACTTTTTGACAAAAAAACTGTGAAGCTAATTAAATTAGCCTCACAGAAAATTGTACATTGTTTGAAATTGTTTTTGTTGCTGCAATTAAGTTAAAAAATACTACTATAATAAACGCAGTAATTATAATTATCCCAATAGTTAATAATAAATATTTTAAACTAATTACATAAAACTTTGGTTTCATAAAAACACCCCCACTATTTATAATATTTGGGGAAGCTGATATTTATTACTACTTTATTAATTCTTTTGCCATCAGCACAGCAATAATGGTTTTAGCATCTACAATTTCGCCATTTAAGCACATTTTAACAACCTCATCAAACGGATAGCTCTCTACGGATAAAAATTCATCCTCATCAAGGTTTTGAGCAACCTGGGTAAGTTCTTGTGCCAAATAAAGATGTATCTTTTCAGTTGCAAAGCCAGGTGTTGGCACAGCATACCCCAAATAAGTAATTTTGTTTGACATAAACCCTGTTTCTTCTTCTAATTCACGAACGCCACAATCAAAATGGTCTTCACCTACTGATAGTTTCCCTGCCGGGGCTTCTAAAAGCTCAATTTCAAATGGCTTTCTAAACTGGCGCACAAGATAAACCATACCATTATCATCGATTGGAAGCATTGCAACCCCACCTGGATGCTCAACAATCTCACGAGTTGCCTCGTTACCATTTGGTAGCTTTACTGTGTCCACACGTAGCTTTATAATATTTCCTGTGAACTTAACTTCTGAGTGAATTGTTGGTTCTCTAAAATCCATTTTTTAATCTCCTCTTAATTTATTTACAAAAAGTAATTGACAATTTAATTTTATCGTGGTATTATATTAAGGCAGTTTGTTCTCCGTGCTGGCGTGGCGGAACTGGCAGACGCACAGGACTTAAAATCCTGCGGGGTTAAACTCGTACCGGTTCGATTCCGGTCGCCAGCACCAAGTTAAACCATTGATTCTATTGGCTTTCAGCTGATTGATTGATGGTTTTTCTTTTTTGTGCTTTGTCATTTATACCAAACTTCTAATACTTCTTCTAATACTATTGAAAAAATAAAAAACTTCTAATACATTTCTTCTAATACTTCTAATTTGCAATACTATTCATTTTAGTAGCCATATTCATCTTCATTTCAATATCTATATGAGAATATATGTTTGCAGTAGTATTTATATTAGAATGTCCAAGCCAAACTTGAATCTCTTTTAAACTAAATCCTTGTTTCAACAAATAACTTGCTGTACTATGCCTTAAATCATGGAATCTGATATGTGGCATACTATTATCTTCAAGTATTTTCTTAAATTGATGATTGAGTAATGAAATATCATACATTTGACCATTTTCCCAACAACATATATATTCGCTCTGTTTAAATTCGTTACCCATTAATAACTTATTTTCCTTCTGCTTCTTTAGCAATTGTTTTAAATAAGTATTAACATTATCAATCATAGGCAATGTTCTTAAACTACTTTCATTTTTAGGTGCTTTATTAACCGTTGTTTCACCCACTCTTGTTCGTGTATTACATATTTTAATACTACCTTCTTTAAAATCAATATCTTCCCATCTCAACCCTAATATTTCACCTCTACGCAATCCATAAAATGATGTAATTAACACTGGTGTTTCAATTAATGTACCTTTTACACAGTTAAGTAATTGTTCTAATTGATCTGCTGTATAATACTTACCTATAAACTTATCCATTTTAGGCAAGGTTACATTTGTAATAGGTGTTTTAGAAATAATATTCATTTTAACTGCATAATCAAAAAAGCATTTTAAAAGGATTTTATGTTTTCTCAAGGTGTTCCCTGATAATCCTTCACCATTTCTTTTATTTCCACTCTTCGCTTTTTCATCAAAATATTTTTGTAATTGAATTGTTTTTAATTGTTGCAAAAGCAAAGTAGAATCAAAGTATTCCTTAATATGAGCCTTAAATATAAGCTTATAGCCATCATAAGTTGTAGTTTCAATTTGCATCTTACAAGTATTTTCTAACCACTCTTCCATCATACTTATGAAAGTAATTCTACTATTATCAACATATGAATCATTTTCCATTTGCGATATTATATCTCTCAATACCTTTTGAGCATCTGTTTTACCTCTTGACTTTGTACTAATCCATTTTTGTTTTCTGTTTGCCTGATTGATTACAGCGTACCAAACATTGCCTTTTTTCTGCAAGTTGCCAGTTATCATATATACACTCCTCATTTGTTATATTAGAAAAATTCAGCATTTGATACACCTCCATTATTTTTTGATTAATATCATTATAACAAAAGATGTATCAAATTTCAAGCTAAGCTACGTTATTAATTATGTACTCAACTACCCATGCCTTAGGAATTTTATTGACCTTACCTATTTTAAAAGACTTTATATCACCATTATTAATTAGTGCATAAGCCTTATTCTTACCTACCCCTAACATAATACATAAATCATTTATATCTACTACATCTTTGTAATTCTCAAACAATATATTTTCACTTTCCTCTCAATTATTTTAAAATTCACTCTACAAAAAATATTTTATAAAAAAAATAACCCTAAAACAAATAAATGTCTTAGGGATTATATGATATACATATATAAATTTTAATATTCAATATTATGAATAGAAATGGTGAGGTCATAGATATTGACTCTCCAGAGAATCAAGAAAAATTAGAG
>CAYVWT010000019.1:10435-24796 GCA_964455565.1 uncultured Clostridiaceae bacterium
ATTGCAGAAATTTCTGCAAATCATTTAGGAAACTTTAAAAGGGCAAAAAAATTAGTAAAAGCCGCAATAGATGCTGGAGCTACGGCAGTGAAGTTTCAAACATATACAGCGAGTACAATGACAATAGATATTGACTCTCCAGAGAATCAAGAAAAATTAGAGAATGCACTTTTTAAAGTAATTGATGATATAATTGAACAACAAGAAAAGAGGTCAACATAATATGGTTAAAAAATGCGACAATGAAGTTGTATTTACTTGTAAGGGTAAAGTTATTGATATTAACTCAGCCCATAATCAAGCAGTATTAGAAAAAGTAATATTCGGAGTAATTGATAAAATGATTGAGGATAAATTGAAAATGTTAAAATAAACTATAATAAGGCATCCTTTATGGGTGCTTTTCCTTTATATTGACAAAATAAGACAAAAGGTGTATTATATGTATAAAATAACAAAATATAGAATAGGAGGAAATTATTATGAATAAAGATAAGGCTAATATTGAAAAATTTTTAAATTATTATGGTGAATCTATTCCAGTTCCTACTGAATTGTTAGTTAATCCACTATACAATGCAGCTGGTGATAGAACTATACAAAGGTTAGGGCATGACTCCGCAATATTATATGGGGCTCTCAAACTTATATTAAAAAAGGAAAGTGATGAAGATGAAAGTGATAAAGATGAAAATGGTAATGTTTATGTGACTATAACTGGAGACGAAATAGCTGATATTGTCGGAACTACTACAAGTAGTGCTCCAACTAAAATGATTAAAATATTAGAAAAGTTTGGTTTAATAGAACGAATGTCAACCAAAAAAGGACAACCATATAAATTATATGTAAAAGATATTAAAAGATAATAGCAATTCAAATTATAGACATTAGTATCTATTATACTGTGTCTATTTTTATATAATATATAAACGATTATTTGCCTTTGTAGGTGTTTTCACATCTTACCTATATACTATCATACCTAAACACCAAAAACGCTTAAAAGTCCAGAAATGCTTATTTTGTATTGTGTTTTAAACTAAACTATTTAGGTGCTAAATTACATTATTAAATAGGGTTATGTGATTTTCATACAGTTATTTCATTAGGAATTGGAGTAATTATTGATTGTGGCGTGTTAGAGGGTAAAATTGGGTACAAAAAAAGAGTGGTTTGGATGCCACTCTTTGGAAGTTGTTATATTATTTACTTTTAATATGTAACTATTACTAATAAATTTTATTCAGCAGTTATGGTTAAAGCAGTAGCATTATCTGGTGCTACAAAACTTTCTTGTAATGCAAATTTCTGTCCAACATATACATATTGCATTAAAGTTTTATTACCTACATAAGTGCTATTATTATCATAAAAATTAATAGTGATAGTAAGAAGCACTTTACTACCTACAGCTGGAGATATTGTCATATTTTTATATTGCTCTTTTGATAATCCTAACATTGCTCCATCATCAAAGAATGTTTCTCCTGATATTTTTTCTAATTCGCCAACAGTTATAGGAATCACAATTCCTGAATACTCTATATCTACCATTTTATTTTTGGTATAACTGTAATTTTCAACCTTACCTACATTAAAAGATTCAATATTTATCTTACCTTTTTTTGTTTTAAATTCTTGTGGCATTTTAGGAATATGCATGCTTTGATTAAAGGTAATTTCGATTGTTTTCGTTTCTTCAATCCAATTAATTGTAGCTCCAACACCATCAGCTAAAGCTCTTAAAGGAATTAAAGTTCTTCCATCTATTATTTGAGGTGCTACATCAATAGCGATTGGATTGATAGTTTTTGAGTCATCTACAGTAGATAAAAACATTGTTGGATTTTCTATTTGGAAAGCAACAACCTTATTATTTGCTAAACTTGCTCCAATTACATACCGAGTCTCTTCAACCCATTGTACTTCAAATTCTAAAGCCTCAAAAATCGCACGCATAGGGACAAGAGTCCTATCATTTATAATTTTGGGAGAAACATCAAATTGTAATTGCTTACCATTTAATAATACAATTATTCCATCATCTGCAACCACATTAAAACTAAAAACACTTGCTATCATTACCATAACAATAACAACACTCAAAATTCTTTTTAACATAATATACCACCTTAAATTTATTTTCAACAGTATATCACAAATTTTTCCAATAGTCAACATTATAGTACCATAGTGTTAGTATTAGTTCTGTTTAATTTTTCACTAAAACTTATGAATGTGCACATTTTGTACTATCTATAAATTTAATAGCATATCCTATACTAATAATATAATATAGGAGTGATTTAATGCTAAAAGGACTATTAACTTATCTATGTGACAATAAGCTAACAATGGAATTTGTTAAAAATAATGATTTAATAAAAAGAACATATATAAAATGCTATAGTTTATATGACGAGCATTTATCAATATATACTCCAACAGCCGAATTACAAGTAAACTTAGAGAATTTTAAAATATTATCAGTTGATACTATTGCTGGTATCAAAAATAATGAATTACATTTAATATTCGATTCTTTTGAAAAGCACAAAAATACCAGCGTACATTTATGCGATGAAAATGATAAACTTATTATCAGCATAGCTAATATTCAAAAAGCAGCATAAAAAAATAAACAGTAGTCACCGTTATGGTAGTTACTGTTTATTGTTATATTTTAAAGAAATTTTACACCGTTACATTCTTCAACCCAATCAATACCTATTGCAGTAATTTCAGCGTTAATATTACCAGTTGGAACACATCGAGTATTATCTACTATAAAATTCTTTTGTCTTAGATAAAAATATGATTTAGATAAATCATCTTTTGTAAAATCTTCAGAAAATAGATTTGTACAATCTAATTTTTTTGCAGATAATCCACAATCACAATTTTGGTAAATGTGAGTTAAAAGTTTTAATGCGTTAGATTTAATTAAAAATGTCATATTTAAATTATCCCCTTATATTAAGATAATTTACTGTACCATAATTTAGTAAAATAGTCAATATTATTTATTTGTGTTTTATAACTTTCTAAGCCACTTTCATCATTTATGTATATATTCATACTACATTGATATAAAAATTGATTCTAAGGCTAATTCTATGTAGTATTCATATAGTTTTTGATGTTGTGACGATTGGTTAAGGTGATATATTAAAACATTAAATATATCGTTAAATCAAACCTTGATATTGTATCAAAATTTCATTTAAAAACATATTGGATTATAGCTTGGAATGTCATTAAAAACTTCTAATAAATCTTCTAATACTTCATAAAAAAAATAGGGATATAGACGTACCAATGCTTCAAAGTAAAAGAACACAAAAAACATAGTCCTGTGCTTGATTTTACTGGGTTTATCGGGGTTTTACTTAATCAAAAATAATGGAGGATAATACCAAATAATACATACATTTCAGGACTTAAAATCCTGCGGGGTTAAACTCGTACCGGTTCGATTCCGGTCGCCAGCACCAGAAAATGTCTTGTCTTCCTTGGGAGGCAAGGCATTTTTGCGTAGGTCACTTTTTCGTAGAAAAAGTGATTAGCCTTACCATTGATTCTATTGGCTTTTTGCTGATTGATTGATGGTTTTTCTTTTTGCTAATATTATAAAATATTAGTTTTTCTAATATTTTTCTAATATTTTTCTAATGGTTTTCTAGTAGGATTTTTCACTTAACTGCTTTTCTAATATTTTCTAATGACTTTCTAATATGTTCCCAATTTCAACTTTACTAGAATGTTGAATATGTGCATAAATATTTCCTGTTGTTGTAATACTGCTATGTCCCAGCCAAGCTTGTATTTTTTTAATATCAAAGTTATGTGCAAGTAAAACACTGGCACAGCTATGACGCAAATCATGAAAACGTATTACAGGCATATTATTGGATACAATAATTTCTTTAAACTTATTACTTACATAATCAGGCGAAAAAATCTTACCATTCTCCCATGTACAAATATAATCATTTTCAATATATTCATTACCAAATAATAAACGATTCTCCTTTTGCTTAATATTTAATAACTGCAAATGTTTTTTTATATTAGCAGCAAGAGGCATGGTTCTGTGACTCGCCTTATTTTTCGTGCGTTCTTTCTCAATAATACCTCCCAAATTTGTTATGGTATTATTAATCACCAAAGTGTTATTTCTAAAATTGATTGCACTCCATTTCAATCCTAATACCTCAGACCTTCTAAGCCCATAAAATGAGGTTAACAATATAACAGTTTCAATTTGTGTATCTTTTACTAAATCTAACAACTGTGATATTTGATTTACATCATAAAATTTAGCTTGATATGTATTACATTTCGGTACTTTCACTCTATCCGCTACATTATAAGGAATTATGTTCTGCATTAAAGCGTCTTGCAAGGCTTTTCTAATATTGGCATGATGATGTTTAACAGTATTTGGTGATAAGCCTTCTTCCAATTTTTAATATAAGCAGAAAATAATATTTTCTTAACATTTACTACTTTTTTACTATAATATTCTGATATTAACTCATCTAAAATTATCTGTGCTTTTTTCTTATTCCCTTTAATCGTCAAGCCAGTACACTTCCACTTATATTTACCATTTCCAAGATGCAACACTGCATAAAATTTACCTGCTTTTTCTTGTAGACTACCAGTTGTCATTATTCTACGACCTCCTTAAATTCGACAGGTAGTCCGTTGTCCAAACCATATAGATATTATATAACAACGGACTTAAATTTACAATAAACAAATTTATTTAAACTCCTTTTTATTTAATATGTAATCAACAACCCACACCTTTGGTATCTTATATACTTTACCAATCCTCACAGATTTTATTTCTCCCGTGTTCAATAATTTGTAAGCAGTATTTTTACCAATATCAATGGCTTCACATAATTCTTTTATGTTTAGAATATCCTTATAATTTTCTAGCATAATTCACTACACTTCCTTTAAAAAATTCATATAGAAGATCGGTTTAAGTATTACATTAAATGTAGTAGCAACTGGCAACATTAACCTAGGTGTCGATATAATTATCATCATGCAAATACGCATTAGATTTTAATATGCATTTGTAGAATGACAATAGCTTTGCCCCGCAAGGTGAAATAGGGTTGATAAACCTCACAGGGCTAGCTTTTTTAATTAAACTAATTTAAAATTTTGCATCTTTGTTATAAGTTTTGTTTCTAATTGCCGCCTCACATCCTCATCAATGTACTTATAATAATTTCCATTTTTATCTTTTGAAACAATACCTAAACCTACACAATATATCCATCAATTCGCATTTCACTCTCTGTTTCTGAAACGTTTTTGAAATTATAAAACTTTTTCACTAACTATTCACCCCCGTTATACTTTTACTTGGTTCATCAATCGCTCTTAAATTTTGAGATATAAAGAATTTAGCACCTAAGCCATCGGGTATTTTGGCTAAGTATTGGATACCCTATATTAAAGTGATAAAGCATCATAAAAGGCGAAGTGCGACAACCTATATTTTTAACCGTATCAATTGTTATTAAAAGCTTACACAGTCAGTTTAGAAAGGTTAATGCAATAGTCATTAAAAAAAAAGAAAAAACGGAAAGACCAAAGATCTCTCCGTTCCTGCACTATTTTAAAATGACATTTTGCAACATTTACCGCCATAAGAGATTAGACACTATTTGAATCAATTCAACAATTTCCTACACGTAAACATCTTGATTAAAAAGAGCGTTTACACACAAAAATTTTCACCGTCAAACACCTCCAATTATAGTTAATTTACTGTAATTGGAGGTGTTTTAATGCGTAGAATTATTATATTTATAGTTTCACACAAAACTTAATTTCCAATGATCTCGTAAATGCATACAATATCTCTATGAGTTCCATTGATTTTAACATAGGCTGCATTAGCTGGTATATCAGCAGTAACCTCACATTTAAATCCTGAAATATTAAATGTGCTACTACTTATAGTGTAAAAATCAGGCATTCTAATGTAATATTAAGGCTACAACTTTGGAATTAAAATAGTCAGAATATTCGCATTGAAAAAGTGTTATACATTAATTTATTTATGCAGAAACACTCAATTTGCAGCACAAATTGAAAAATGGTAATAAAACCCTATCCCTGCATTTATAGCAAGAATAGGGTTTTAAAAATTCTTATTGAAACTTATCTTTTTTAGTTGTAATCTATTTCGCTTCTTTTTAATTTCTTTGCAGGGTCAATTTTTAATTTTCCAGTGCCATCATCACTAAAACCAAATGATGCCCTCATTATTTCTTTGTACGCCCAATGCGAGTTAGGCATATCTAAATATGGGTTAGCTTCGCTGTCAACAGCATAATTACTATCCCTGCCGATAAGTCTGTTTATCATTGTAACATATTCTGCTCTTGTTAAAAGTCCGTTTGGTTTGATAGTATTATCAGTGTAACCCTTTAGAATACCTGCGTCTACAAGTGCTTTTATCGGGCTATAATATTTATTATCTGTTGTAAGGTCAGTAAAGCTGTTTGTTTTACTGTCATCTGGTTGCATTCCCATTGAGTATGCAATAATTTTGCTTGCCTCACCACGAGTAATTTCAGCCCCTGGTCTTACTTTTCCACTTGCTTTGTCAAATACATCAATTGATGCCATATATTCAACTGCACTAAATGACCATCTATTTGTTGCAACATCTGAAAAGGTTGCTCTATTTGGTTTTGAAAAGCCATCTAATTTATCGTTTTGTTTAAGTAGTCTGTATAATAACGCTGATGCTTCTTCCCTTTTTATCGTATCCTCTGCACCCACACCACCCATTTCATAACCATATAAATATGCGCAATCGAAATTAAGGCGAACAAAGTCCTTTTTAGGAACTGGTACTGGTGTTGCAGTTGGAAGCGGTGTAGCTGTTGGTACAGGGATTAATTCAAAAAGAGCTGTTACAGTCGTATTCTTTTGTATAACTACTGCATTGTCGCTAATCGTGGTATCGCTGTCAAACCTAACAAATTGATAGCCATCATTTGGAGTTGCTGTTAATACAACCGATGTGCCAAACTCAAAAGAAGCTGAAGCAGGAGTGATTGTTCCATTGGTAGCTTGCGTTACAAGGTTATATTTAGCCTTCGTATTGTTGCTTGCTTTTGTCTTTGATTTTAGTGTGCCTGCCTCATTATACCATGTTATTATTACTGTAACACTTTTGCCAAGCTGACCTGGCACAGTAAAATATGTACTCGTTTTAGCAGTTGCAGTTAAAGGTTCTGTCGATTTTGTAGTTGTTCCATAAATACTCCAATTAAACTGAACATCAACAGCGTTATTAAAATTGTCAACACGGAATTTTCTTTCAACCTCAGGTCTGTCAGCAGGAACAGCAACAAGATTAAGGTCGCTTACAGTAACCGCCGCAGATACATTAATAATGCCAGACAATGGTAGCACCGCCACTAATATTAACAAAGAAACAAACCTAATTAAACTTTTCGAAATTGTTTTTTTCATTTTTAAAAACCTCCTATTTATTATTTAATACCATTATATTATAGCTGCATTTTTTGTCAATCCCTGTTTGCATTTTTTGTACTTTTAATGTAATAATTGACTGTAACACTTATTATACTACCATTTTTTGTTAGGTACAGTGCCATTTATAAACAACAATGGAAGCATAGCAACTATTGCTGGTATTGTTGTTTGCGGACTTAAATAACCGTCTGGAATATGCATTTTAAAACCGCTCCTTTAAATACGTGCATGATAAATTAAATATATACTTCTTAACATAACAGATCAACTCTTCATAGTGAACACTACTTATATTTCTTGTACTAATTCCAATATAAAAAATTATTAAAATACGATTATAAGGGATAGAGAACTCAAATACAACAATAATAATATACTGCATAAAAAAGTACAAAAATAGTTGCTAAATTTATATTTTTTATTTAAATTATATATTACAATAATATACGTCAATATACGTCAAGTAGTATTAATATATATTTTGTTGGCAATGTTTTTATTAATATATTTAGAAAAGAGGTATGTTTTAATGTCAAAAGCAAAAATAGTTGATGTTTTAAGAAGTGGTAGAGTTTTAGTCTCTGATGGAGCATGGGGAACCTTCTTACATAAGAAAGGATTAAAGCCGGGAGAGTGTCCTGAACTTTGGTGTGTTGACAGAGCTGAGGATGTAAAGGACGTTGCAAAAAACTATATTGATGCTGGAGCAGATATGGTTGAAACAAATAGTTTTGGTGGAACCTGCTTCAAGTTGCATTACTATGGACTTGATAATAGAGTTTCTGAAATTAATGAGGCTTCTGCAAAAGCTTCCCGTGAGGCAGCAGGCGACGATAAATGGGTAATAGCCTCTATTGGGCCTACTGGTAAAATGTTAGTTACAGAAGATGTTACAGAAGATGAATTATATAATGCATTTAAAGAGCAAGCAATTGCACTTGAAAAAGGTGGTGCTGATGCACTTTGTATAGAAACAATGAGTGATATAGATGAAGCTTCTATTGCTATAAAAGCCTCAAAAGAAAATACAAATTGTGAAATAATATGCACATTTACATTTGAAAAAACAGTACGTGGTGATTACAAAACAATGATGGGTGTTTCACCAGTAGAAGCTGCTAATGCTGCTATAGAAGCTGGTGCTGATATAATAGGCGCAAACTGTGGTAATGGCATAGAAAGAATGATTGAAATTGTGAAAGATATTCGCTCATCTATCCCTACTACTCCAATTCTTATTCACGCAAATGCTGGTCTTCCACAAAACATTGATGGAGTTGATGTTTTCCCCGAAAGCCCAGAAATGATGGCTGCAAAAGTTGGTGAATTAATTGATGCAGGCGCAAATATAATTGGTGGTTGTTGCGGAACTACTCCTGCACATATAAGCGCAATTAAGCAAGCGGTATTAAACCACAAATAAATAATAATAATATAAATTAGGGGGAATAACTATTATGAAAACAAAATTTCTTGCAACAGCAATTGGCAGTATGCCATTTAAAGATCCAGATTACGCAGTAAAGGTTTCACTAACCAATTTATTCGAAGCACCAATATGGCCTCAATTGCCTAATTTTGGCGTTAATGAGCAAATGGAAATTCAGTACAGCGAAGGTATGCCAAGTGCTGTTATTGATTATGAAAAAGGTCGAATGTTTTTCGATACTTCTATTGATTATTCAGAACTGTTTGCCCATTTCTACGAAAATTATATGCTTGCTATGGACCCAGATGATGGCAATGGCGATTGTTCTTCAATGGCTATTAGTGAAGATTTCTCAAAAGGACTATTTGCTCTTGAAAAGGCATTAAAACAAAATGATAAAAAACTACCTTTCGTTAAAGTTCAAACAACAGGTCCTTGTAGCGTTGCTTTAACTATCGTCGATGAAAACAAAAGAGCTATATATTATAATGATGAATTCCGTGATGTTATAGTGAAATCTCTTGCGATGAAATGTAGATGGCAAATACAAAAATTTAGTCCGTATGCAGAAAATATTATATGCTTTATAGACGAGCCTATACTTTCAGCTTTCGGTAGCTCTACATACGTTTCGGTTAATCGTGATGATGTGGTATCTATATTAAATGAAGTAATAGAGGCAGTTCATGCTGATAATGCTTTGGCAGGAATTCACTGCTGTGGCAATACAGAGTGGAGTATTCTTATGGATGCTGGTGTTGATATAGTAAATTTTGATGCGTTTGAGTTTGGCGAGACAATTTCTATGTATCCAGAAGCAGTAAAAGCACACCTTGAAAGAGGCGGAATGCTTGCATGGGGAGTTGTTCCAACTTCGAAAATTATCAGAGAACAGACAGTACAAACTCTTGAAGCGCAGCTCGAAAAGGTTATTGATCATCTTGCATCTAAGGGTATTGACAAACAGTTAATAATCGAGCAAGCAATCCTAACTCCATCATGTGGTACAGGCTCATTACCTGTTGAAGAAGCAGAAATGGTTTTCTCACTTCTTAAAGCATTATCAAAGAGAATGAAAGAAAAATACAATTTCTAATAAAATAAGTGTATGCATTTGAAATGCTCAGTATTCTTCTTTTTATAACAAACACAAAGGAAAGGAATGGTTTGAAAATTGAAAATTGCTGTTTCTGGTAAAGGTGGAGTTGGAAAATCTACTATTGCTGCCGCTTTAGCTCTTTATATAGCTAAACATGGCGGTAAAGTACTGGCACTCGATGCAGACCCTGATGCAAACTTTTCTGCTGCGCTCGGAATACCTCATAAGGAACAAGAAAAGATAATTCCTATTTCAAGACAAATTGAGTTAATTGAAGAAAGAACTGAAACCAAGATAAATGAGTATGGTAAAGTATTTAAGCTTAACCCTCATGTTTCTGACATTACTGAAAATTTCGGATATACTCGTAATGGTGTGTCACTTCTTGTTCTTGGTGCAGTAAAATCTGGTGGCGGAGGATGTGCATGCCCCGAAAGTACATTCATCAGAGCACTTGTAACAGATCTTGTGCTTTATAAGGACGAAACTCTTATAATGGATATGGAAGCAGGCATTGAACACTTAGGTCGTGCTACATCACAAGGAGTTGATGTGATGATAGTTGTGGTTGAACCAGGTCAGCGTTCAATAGACTGCGCACAAACTGTTATAAGAATGGCAAAGGAAATCGGTCTAAAAAAGATTGTGTTTGTAGGAAATAAAATAACGAGTGATGCCGATAAGGAATTCATCTTAAATTCCCTTCCTAATCAGGAATTTTTAGCATTTATACCTTATTCTAGCACTATAAGAAATGCGGATAGAGATGGCTTTTCTGTTCTTGATGTATTGGACAACGAACTAACAATTAAGTTTCAAGAATTATTTACAAGAATTGAGGGTCTGTGAATATGAGTTATTTAATAGCGATATCAGGCAAAGGTGGTGTTGGCAAGACTACAATTTCAAGTTTGATTGTTAACCAGCTTATTGCAAATAATATGGTGCCTGTTTTAGCAATAGATGCTGACCCTAATAGCTGCTTAGATGCGGCTCTTGGAGTTAAAGTTAAAAAAACTGTAGGGCGTGCTAGAGAAGAAGTTAGGGAAGATACTCAAAATGGGCTATCTGGAATTTCCAAACAAGAAGCCTTACAACTTAAGATTTCCGAAAGTCTTGTGGAATCTAAAAACTTTGATTTAATATCTATGGGCAGACCAGAGGGCGCAGGTTGTTATTGCTATGCTAATAATATATTGAAGTCAGTTATAACAGAGCTTTCAAACCAGTATCCTTATGTAGTTTTAGATAATGAAGCAGGGCTTGAGAACCTTTCGAGAAGAATAGTTCAAAAAGTTAATATGCTAATACTTGTTTCTGATCCATCAAATTCCGGAATGGAAACTCTTAGTAGATTATATTCTCTTGCATCTGAGATGGGCATCAAATATGACAGTCTACTGTTAGTTGTAAACCGTTTGAGAAGCGATAACCTTCCAGTAAAAATTGACGAAATTAAAGCTTTTACAAACGCTGATGCGGTTATTGGAATACCTGATGATCTAGAGATAGCCACCTTCGCAGAAACAAATAAAAGTGTCTTCTTGCTTCCTAATGGCAATAAAGTAATAGAGAAAATAAACGAAATAATTAGTAATATTAATTGAAAGGGATGAAATAATGGCAAAAGAAATTGAAAACTTTTACAAAAACGTTAGTGATTCTGCTTCCCTTGAGATGTTGGTAAAAGCTGACCTTGACTGTGTAGATACCTGCTTTGACCGCATGGAAACTCAAAAAAACCAATGTGGCTTTGGTAAATCTGGTGTTTGTTGTCGTATATGTCATATGGGACCATGCCGTATAACTAAAAATTCACCCAAAGGAGTTTGTGGTGCTGACGAGGATACAATCGTTGCTAGAAATTACTTAAGAGAGGTTGTTGGCGGAACAGCAGCCCATTCTGATCATGGTCGTCATCTTGTTCTGCGGCTTAAAAAAGTTGCACTTGGTGAAGGTAATGGTTATGTTATAAAAGATGAAAAAGCCCTAAGATATGCAGCAAAATTATATAACATTAATACTGAAGAAAAAAGTGTTAACGAGATTGCTATTGAACTTGCGAATCTGTTGCTTGGTGAATTTTCATCTCAAGAGGAGTATTTGAAAACTCTAGACTTGGCTCCAATTAAAAGAAAGAAAGTATGGGAACTAAACGAAATATCTCCACTTGGTGTTGATAGAATGGTTGTAGAAGCTATGCACAGAACAACTATGGGTGTTGACCATGATTATAAAAGTTTATTGATGCATGCTTTTAGAACGTCCCTTGCAGATGGTTGGGGAGGTTCTAGAGTGGCATCCATAGTTTCTGATATTTTATTTGGCTCTCCCGCTCCTGTAAAAACTACTGCTAATCTTGGTGTTTTAAGGAGTGATACCGTCAATATCATCATTCATGGACATGAGCCTGCACTTTCAGAAATGCTTACTGTTGCTGTTGGTGACCCAGAGGTTATAGAATATGCAAAACAGGCAGGAGCAGAGAACATTACTCTTGCTGGTATATGCTGTACAGCTAACGAAATACTAATGCGTCACGGAGTTCCTGTCGCAGGAAATGTATTACAACAAGAGCTTGCTATTATTACTGGTGCTGTTGAAATGATGGTTATTGATGTTCAGTGCTGTATGCCTAGTCTTCCAAAAGTTGCAAGTGCTTATCATACAGAAATAATATCAACAGCTGAAATAGCAAAGACGATTGGCGCTTCTCATATAAACTTTGATGAGGAAGCTCCCCTAAGATCTGCTAAAGAAATAATCAAAAGAGCTATAGATAATTTTAAAAATCGTGATCCAAAAAAAGTATCTATCCCTAAAGCAAAAGAAAATATGGTTGCTGGTTTTAGTGTAGATGCTATTAAGCACATGCTAGGTGGTAAATATAGAGCTAGCTTTAGGCCTTTAAACGATGCAATAATTCAAAACCGTATATTTGGTGTAGTTGGTATTGTTGGATGTAATAATCCAAAGAAAAAAGCTGATGATTATACAAACATCTTAACAAAAGAACTTATTGCTCGTAATGTACTTGTATTGAAAACAGGTTGTGCCGCTATTGCATCTGCCAAAGCAGGTATGTTAAAACCAGAGATTGGACTTGAAATGGCTGGTAGCGGACTCCGTGAAATATGCGAAACTGTAGGGATTCCACCAGTATTACATATGGGAAGTTGTGTAGATAATTCAAGAATTCTAGAAGCTGCAACAGAAATAGTTCTTGAGGGAGGTCTTGGTGATGACCTTTCTATGCTTCCTGCTGTTGGCGTTGCCCCTGAATGGATGAGCGAGAAGGCTATTGCCATAGGTTGTTACTTTGTTGCATCAGGTGTTGATGTTGTATTAGGACATCCGTTCTATACCTCTGGCTCAGAAAAAGTAACTTCTTTCCTTCATGAAGAAACAAAGGATCTTTTTGGTGCTTCTTTCCATTTGTGCGAAGACCCGTATGAAGCTGTTGAAAAGATAATGGGTATTTTAAATGATGCTCGTGAAAAGCTTGGTATAAATAAAAAGTCCGAAAGAAAACTTTTAGATATGAAGGATAGGAGGGGCACCGATGTCTAAATTAATTTGTTCAAGTGCTATTGATGGTGCTGTAGAATGGATAGTTAAAGCTGAAAATATGGTAAATCAGGCCATTTCAGAAAAAGGTGTGGATTTCCCTGTTGCTTTCCCTACCACAAATTATTATCTACCTGTTATTTATTCATTTACAGGTAAAAAGATGCAGACCCTAGCAGACCTTAGAGGGATATTGGATGACGCTAAATCCTTGATTCCCGCGAGACCGTCAGATGATGTATGGCTACCATATTTAGGAAATGCCCTTGATGCAGGAGTTGCTACACTATTTGCCTGCGAAGTAATTGAAGCTTGCAAATACATAATTGGTCCAAATCCCATCGATGGGATTTGGCTTGGCGCTGCCAGTGATGTTATTATGCGTGAGCGTGGAATTGAATTTGTTGATGGTACTGCCCCTGGTTTTGCCGCAATTACTGGTGCCGCTCCTGATAATAAAACAGCAGTTAAAATTGCAAAGGAGCTTCAGCAAAAGAACCTCTATGTGTTTATGGCTGGATGTACTAATGGCAAACAATTTGCTGAGCAGTTAGCTGAGGAAGGCGTCCAATTAGGCTGGGAGACTAGGCTTATACCATTTGGACGTGATGTTTCAGCACTTATTTATGCATTGGGCTTTGCAAACAGAGCCGCTCTATCATTTGGGGGAATTAAACCTGGTGATTATGAAGGTAACTTAAAATACAATAAGAGCAGAATT
>CAYVWT010000020.1:0-22558 GCA_964455565.1 uncultured Clostridiaceae bacterium
AGATGATTAAGCCCATCAACCTCTGTAACGCCTTCTGCATTAAGCCCTGCAATAACGAGCGCCGCAACACCTCGCAAATCAGTAGCAGTAACCTTAGCACCAGACAGTCTTTTAACCCCTCTAATAACTGCAATCCGTCCGTCAACCTTGATGTCTGCACCCATACGGTTAAGCTCCGCTGAATGCTTAAACCGATTTTCAAACATATTTTCTGCAATTATACTTGTGCCATCTGCAACAGAAAGTAGCGACATAATAGGTGATTGCGCATCAGTAGGAAACCCAGGATGTGGCAGAGTGCGAAGAAAATCAATAGGGCGTATCCTTGATTTTGTCTCTAATGTAAGTGAATTTTTATCCTGCCATATTTTGCAACCACAATCCTTTAAAATAGAAATTATGGGCTGTAGATGTGATGGCTCGATATTAGTTGTAGTGATAGCTCCACCAGTAATTGCACCAGCAGCAAGGTATGATGCGGCAACAATTCTATCTGGCATAACGGTATGCTCTACATCCCCCAGACGGCTAACACCTTCGATTTGAATAACACCTGTTCCTGCCCCACTAATTTTCGCACCCATACCATTAAGATATTCTTGCAGATCAACAATTTCTGGCTCTTTGGCTGCATTAGAAATTGTTGTAATTCCTTTTGCAAGTGCGCTAACTAACATAATGTTTTCCGTAGCACCAACGCTTGGAAAATCGAGATGAATGTCTTCACAATTAATATTGTCAACGCTGCAACTAATATATCCGTGGGCTTCATCAATGTTAATACCAAGCTGTCTAAACGCCTTTAAATGCAAATCAATTGGACGAGGGCCAAGCTCACAGCCACCAGGGTGGGAAATTATTGCTCTTCTACAGCGAGCAATTATCGCACCTAAAAAAATGATTGATGAACGCATTTCCCTCATAAGTATTTCAGGTATGTAGTGGGTGGTAAGTCGACTTGAATCGATAACAACCGTGTTCCCCTCCCATTTAACATTGCACCCAAGACAACGAAGAATTTCTATAGATGAATAGACGTCTTTTAGCTTTGGGCAGTCATAAATTACATTTTTACCGCTATTTAAAACGGTTGCGGCAAGTATCGGCAAAACAGCGTTTTTTGCGCCATGTATACGAACTGAGCCAGAAAGCATCTTGCCACCATCTATTATAATTTTGCTCATTATTACACCTCCGTGGGATGTTCATTGTACTTTATTATATGCAAATAAAAATACAGAGGTGAAAGTATTAAAAACTTATTGAGCTTTGACAGGCGATTGATTAGGTGTTGCCTTTGGTGAAGTTGTAGGTAATGGTGAAGCCGACGTAGTTGGCTTTGGCTTTTGCGTACCTGCCCCATGTATATTGCAAGGGCTGTTGTTTGGTGGCGCAGTATTCACCGTTATTATAAGCTCTGGTGGGCAAAATTCAGTGGCTAACATATTGCTTGCAGAACAAATTTTATACGTTTTAGCAACATCTTGATGGTCATACGTGCAATAAGAGGTAGGAGCAGTGCCAGCTCTAAAATAATCCGAACGAACTCTGCTTCCACGAGGGTCATTAGCGCACGCTTCGGCAGCTAATTTACCACTATCTATGCAATAATTTACAAGTGAAATTCCAGTTGCCCCAGTAAATGTCTTTGGTGAAAGGTTCTTTTTGTTGTGAATATCTGCCATAATTTTTTTCCAAACTGGAATTGTAGGGTTGCTCGCTAAAAAGCTCATAGATTTTGGTGTGTCATATCCAAACCAAACGACACCAACGTAATAAGGCGTAAACCCAACGAACCATCTGTCAACATCATCATCTGTTGTTCCAGTTTTACCAGCGATGGAATAATTGCTACTAAACTTAGCCAAAGCGCCTGTCCCATTATCCACAACGCCCTTTAACATACTTGACATAAGACTTGCAGTTTGTTCGCTAAATGCACGGTTTGACTCCTTCTTGTTTTCAAGTAAAACTCTGCCTGAATTATCTATAACCTTTGTATAGGTTATAGGTTTAGTATAAATGCCTTTATTTACAAATGGCGAATATGCAGCTGCAAGGTCAAGGGTGGAAATACCTTTTGTGAGGCCTCCAAGAGCAAGTGAGCCTAAATTTTTATCCTGCTCTACAATGGTGCTAATTCCTAAGTTATTTTTAAGAAAATTGTATGAAATATCAACGCCAAGCTTTTCTAAAATCTGAACTGGAACGGTGTTAATTGAAATTTCAAGAGCATATTTAACAGGAACATTACCTTTAAAGCCATTGTAATAATTTTTAGGCGACCAATTTCCATAGGTAATTGGTTTATCTTCGTAAATTGTATTTGGAGTTATAAGGTTGTTTTCTATTGCAGGGGCATAAACGGAAATAGGCTTGATGGTAGAGCCTGGCTGACGTAGAGCCTGCGTTGAACGGTTAAGAGTCCTGCTACCAGCCTTTTCGCCTCTGCCTCCAACAAGTCCCTTTACTTCTCCTGTATATGGGTCAACAATAGCCATAGCAGATTCAGGCTGAATTGTTCCTGGTGCTTTTGGAAAACTGGCATTATTTTTATAAACTGTATCCATAGCTAATTGAACGTCAGGGTCAATTGTGGCATATATTTTAAGCCCACCACTATAAAGCATTTTTGTAGCAATAGGCTCTGTATAGCCTTTTTGCTGTTGAAGGTCACGCAAAACATCACTAATTATTGTGTCGACAAAATAAGACTGCTTACTGTCGGTAGCTTTTTTTGCCTCTGCCTTAAAAACTAATTTCTGCGCAACAGCAGTGTCGTGAGTTTTTTGGTCAATATATCCAAGCTCTAACATTTTTTTAAGTATAAGCTCTTGCTTTTCCTTGTTGTTTTTAGGGTTAATAATTGGGTCATACCTAACTGGGTATTGGGTAATTCCTATAATTGATGCAGCCTCTGCAAGGGTTAAATCTTTTACCTCTTTATCGAAATAAAAATTAGCTGCACTACCCATTCCGTTACAGCCTTGGCTTAAATAAATTGAGTTTAAATAAAGCTCTAAAATTTGGTCTTTTGACAGCTTACGCTCTAAGTTTACAGCACGAATAATTTCTTGAACCTTTCGGACTGGGGATTTATCCTTATCGCCAGTTAAGTTTTTAACGAGCTGTTGGGTAATTGTGCTTGCCCCTCGTGAGGAGCTACCCTTGAAAACATAAGAAAAAATAGCACTTGACGTGCTTTTCATATCAAAGCCAGAATGTAAGTAGAAGCGTTCATCTTCTATTGCAACAACAGCCTCTTGAATCTGCTTTGGAATATCTGCAAGGTCAACCCAAACACGATTTTGGTCACCGTAAAGGCGTTCATATTCAACATCATCGCCAGTTTTAGGGTCAGTACAATAAACGAAGGAAGTAAACGACAGCTGTGAATCCTCAAGGTTAAGGTCTGCCGTGGTATCTATTAAGCCTGTAAATGCGCCAATAAGTACACCAATGGAAATAATAACACCGATTAGCAATATACCTACAAATATTTTAATAAAAAGTTTAGCTGAACTCGGCATATAAATTCCTGCTCCCATAAAATGATGTTATTATTATATCATATTCTAATAAAAAATGCACGTAAAAAAAATTGAATAAATTGCCATAGAAATGGCGATAATTAGAACATAAAATATTTTGGAGGAATTATAATGTCGAAAAAAGCAATATTATATATAATTGGAAGTATAGTATTTGTAATGATGTATTCCGTTGCTATGATACAAACAGGAATAGTAATAGGGCGGGCAAGCGTGAAAACGCAAACCCAGAGCAAAGAAATTACAGTAAAAACGCATTATATTGCAAAAGAATCTGATGGCGCAATAAGGGTTTTCACAGAGGGAGATGAAACTCCAATAAGAGCGTTGAACATAAGCATAGAAAATTTACGCCAAAGTGATAGGCAAAAATTTATAGATGGTATTAGGTTAGACACCTTAGAAGATGTCATTCAGCTTGAAGAAGATTTTTCAAGTTAATTATAAGTTCGTTTAAAAAATAATCCAAAGTGGTGCTTGGGGTTGTCCAAGCACCACTTTGAAAGCAGTCTGAAATTATATTATGAATGTGATTTTTCTTTTAATAATGTGATTATTAAATCATAAATTTTTTCTGTCCCATTTTTAATTCCCATTTTCATCGAGCTTTGTGACATTTTTTTTAGGGCTTGTTCATCAGCAATTAATCTATTTATTGTTTTGCAAAGTACGTTCTCTTGAAGCTCTTTTTCTGTAAATACAATTGCTGCGCCCTGCTTTTCTAATGCCCTTGCATTAAATTCCTGATGATTATTTGTTACATTGGGTGATGGTATAAGTATGGACGGTTTGCCAAGCGCATTTATTTCACTAATTGTTATTGCCCCTGCCCTTGCTATTACAAGGTCTGCAGCAGATAATACTTCGTCCATATTATGTATATATTTTACGACTTTTACATTTGGAGTATTGCTCTTGCTTATAAAAATAAAAAAAAGCTCTTTGGATACATCATCAAACTGACCTTTGCCTGTTGCAAGCAATAATTCAAAATTTTCATTACCCTTTGATTTATAGATAAAATCAAGCACAGCATCATTTAACCTTTGCGCCCCAAGACTACCACCAAATGCTACTATAAATGGCTTGTTGCCAATATTTAGCATTGCACGTGCGTCCTTTTTCAATATATTAAATAGCTCTCTGCGAAGTGGGTTGCCTGTATGCACAATTTTTTTTGCATTTTTAAAGCTTTTCATACTTTCTGCAAAGCTAATGCAAACTACATCTACTATATTCCCAAGTATTTTGCTTGTCATACCTGCGAAAACATTTTGCTCGTGTATTAGCGTTGGGATTTTCGCCATTACTGCCGAGGCGAGGACAGGACCTGAAACATAGCCACCAGTTCCTATTACTATGTCGGGTTTAAAATCTTTAATTATTTTACTACTTTGAAAAAATGCATTAACTACCTTTGCAACTGCTACTATATTTTGCACATTTATGCTACGCTTAAAGCCCAAAACATCAATATATTTTATGTTAAAACCTGCCTTTGGAACAAGCTCGCTTTCCATTCCTTTTTTTATTCCAACAAATAATATTTCCGTGTCTGGTTGTTTATCTTTAATGTACTTTGCTACTGCAAGTGCAGGGTTTATATGACCTGCTGTTCCTCCGCCTGCAAAGATTACCCTCATAGTTACCTCCTGGAAAACTTCGATATATTAAGCATTATTCCCATACAGCTCATTACAGCCAGTAGCGCTGTTCCTCCATAGCTTAAAAACGGCAAAGGCATACCAGTTACTGGCATTGAAGATGTTACAACTGCTATATTTATTATAACCTCTACTGCTATTAGCGTTGTTATTCCTATTGCAATCAGGCTGCCAAAGGTGTCTGGTGCGTCCATAGCTATTTTTACTCCTCGCCAAATTATTATGGCGAACAGCATAAGCACTATCATTGCACCTATAAAGCCAAGCTCTTCGCACACAATTGAAAATATAAAGTCATTATGTGGCTCTGGTATATATAAAAACTTTTGTCTGCTACGCCCTAAGCCAAGCCCAAATAATTTCCCACTACCTATTGCATATAGAGATTGTATTATCTGCCAACCATCGCCTAATTTATCCTTAAATGGGTCCATAAATGCTGTTATCCTTTGCATTCTGTATTCAGATGTAAACACCAAAACACACGCACCAAAGATAGCCGGGGCGGCGAGTAGCATTAGATGCCTTATTTTTGCACCTGCTACAAACAAAATAGAAAGGCCTATTGCTAATATTACTATCGTTCCGCTAAAATGTGGCTCTAACATTAAGAGGATAGCAATAATGCCAAGCACACCTAAATATGGCACAAGCCCTGACCAAAACCGTTTTAGCACATTTGGATTTTTAGAAAGACTATAAGCAAAAAATAAAATTATTGCAATTTTCGCAAGCTCTGACGGTTGAAAAGAGATAAAACTCATATCTATCCAGCGCTTACCACCTTTAACCCTGCTACCAATTACAAGCACCAAGCCCAAAGCCGCAATGCTTCCTACAAGTATTGCAGGCGCCCATTTGCCTAATTTATGATAATCAAAATTTGCAAAGAAAAACATTGCTAATATTGATATTACTGCCCACAAGCCTTGCCTTTTTATGAAATAATAGGCATCACCATTTGTGTACGAGGCGTATCGTGCTGCCTCGGAGCTTGCTGAAAATACCATTATTAGCCCAAACGCAAGAAGCGACATTACCGTTAAGAAAAAATAAAAATCCATCTGTCCCTTTTTCAACTTATCACCCCACTACCAAAATATGCTATTATAGCTAATATTATGGTTAAACCCGTGAATACTCTTACAATTTTTTTCTCGCTCCAACCTATCATTTCAAAGTGATGATGAATTGGGCTCATCTTAAACACTCTTTTGCCTGTTAGTTTAAATGAGGTTACTTGTATTATAACCGAAAGTGATTCAACAAGATAAATTAAGCCTACTATAATTAAAATTAGTGGGTTATTTTGGAGTAGCGCAATAGAAACTACTGCTCCACCAAGAAAAAGCGAGCCAGTATCACCCATAAACACCCTTGCAGGATATTTATTAAATAATAAAAAGCCTAAAAGTCCACCTATTGTAACATAGGAAAATAGCGAAAGATGATCCACAGCAACTATGCCAAAAAACAGCATTACTATTACAGTTACAGATGTTGCAAGACCGTCTATTCCATCTGTTAGATTTACGCTGTTAACTACGCCGAGGATTACAAATATTGCAAAGGGTATATATAATATGCCCATATCAAATGGAATATTGTAAAAAGGGATATGCACAGCTGTGGACAATTCGCCTGTATTAAGACCAACAAATACAAATAATACTGCTACAATTATTTGAAGTGATAGCTTTTGCCACACACAAAGCCCCAAATTTCTTTTTAACACTACTTTTATAAAATCGTCAATAAAGCCGATTATACCAAACCCTAACGAGCACATAAATGCAAAAATCACCTTAATATCAACCGCTTTTGTAGAAAGCACAAGGCTAACACCAATGGCAATTATAAAAATTACGCCCCCCATTGTTGGGGTACCACTTTTTTTGTTATGCCACGATGGGCCTATTTCCCTAATGCTTTGACCAAATTTAAGCCTGCGAAGCATTGGTATTATTATAGGCGAAAGCACTACGGCAGCTATAAAGCTTATTATTCCTGACATTATTGTTATATATGTTCCCAAAACCTACACTCCTTAAACATCTCTTTTAACTTATCTGATATTTCCTCCAGCTTCATTCCACGAGATGCTTTAAACAATACGGTGTCATCTTTTTTTACTTCGCTTATTAAATATTCAGTAGCCAAAGCATTATTATCAAATGATAATATATCTGTTATCCCTCGTTTTTTTGCCTCGTCTGCAATATATTTCGAGTCAGTTCCCACTGTAATTAGCTTATTTATTTCAAATTCCGCTACTGCTGTGCCTACCTGTCGGTGCGCTTTTTCGGAATAATCGCCCTGCTCTAAAATATCACCAAGAACTGCAATTGTACGGTTTGCGCCACCTATTTGTGACAATACCTTCAGCGCCGCTTCCATAGAAGCCGAGCTTGCATTATAGCAATCCTCAATCAAGGTTATTCCTTCTAATTTTACTATACTTTGCCTCATACTTCCACTTGAAAATTCTGCCACACCTTTTATTATTTTTTCAATTTCAACCTTTTGCTGGAGCCCAACTATTATTGAAGCAAGCGCATTATATATATGATGCTGACCGATTACATTTACCTCGAACGAATATGTTTTGCCATTTATTTTTACCTTGAATTTACTTTTATCTGCACCTAATATTATATTAGTTGCCACAATATCTGCCTTTAAATTATCTATACCATAATATATAACAGTATGGGGAAGCTTGCCTTTTAAACTGTATAATATTTTATCGTCACCATTTAATACTACTATTCCATTTGGAGTTAATTTTTCGAGAATTTCAAGCTTTGCCTTTAAAATATTTTGCTGACTACCCAAGTTTCCAATGTGTGCTGTGCCAATATTGGTGATTACTGCAATGCTCGGCTGTGCAATATTTGTTAACCTGCTTATTTCACCAAAATTATTCATTCCCATTTCAAGCACAGCAATTTCATTATCTTTTGTTAAATTAAAAACCGTTAGAGGAAGCCCTATTTCATTATTAAAATTACCCTGCGTTTTGAGTGTGTTAAATTTTTGCGACAGCACAGAGGCGAGCATATCCTTTGTGCTGGTTTTACCTACGCTACCTGTTACGCCTACAACTGGAATGTTAAATTTACTTCTATAATATTTTGCAATATCTCGGAGTGCCTTTTTTGTATCATCAACCTTTATTATGCTTTTTCCGTTAACGGGGCTTATGTTTTTTTCAACAACTACTGCCTCGCCACCCTGCAAAAACCCCTCTGCAAAGTCGTTTCCATCAAAATTGTCACCTTTTAGTGCAACAAACAAGACACCTTCTTCGGCTTTTCGGCTGTCGGTAGTTATGCTGCTTATAATCGTTTCTTCGTTTCCGCTAATTAGCTTACCACCTGTTGCAGTAAGTATTTTTCTTATAGTAATTTTCTCCACTGTAACCCCTCACTTATCTTGTAGATAATACCTCGGCAACTACTTCTCTCTCATCAAAGTGTATTGTTTTATTCGCAAGTATTTGATATGTTTCATGCCCTTTACCTGCAAGCACTATTACGTCTTTTGGCTTTGCGTATTTTATTGCATATTCTATTGCACTTCGTCTGTTTTCAAGGACGATATATTCTGCTGTTGCCTCTTTCATTCCTGCTAATATATCACGAATTATTGCCGCTGGCTCTTCTGTGCGTGGGTTATCGGACGTTACTATGCAAAAATCTGCAAGCTCGCCTGCAATTTTACCCATTAGAGGCCTTTTGCCTGCATCTCTGTCGCCTCCACAGCCGAAAAGAACAACTACTCTGCCATCTGCAAAAGCACGAACACTTTGCAGCACATTTTTTAGCCCATCTGGAGTATGTGCATAGTCTATGAGTATTGTAAAATCACGCCCTGTTGGGACTACCTCTACCCTGCCCTTAACGCCATCTGCCTTTTTAAGTGCTGATGCCATAACTGATAACGAAACATCGAGCTTAGAGCATATTCCAATGGCTGCAAGTGCATTATATACAGAAAACCTACCAGGTATTCCAAGCTTAATTTTTTGCCCCAAGCAAGTAAATTCAACACCTGTTGCTTGTGCCACAATATTGCTTGCAGAAATATCTGCATCGTTCATACCGTATGTTGTAATGTCACAATTAGTTCCTGTGGCGATAATTTTGCCACCCTCGTCATCGATATTTATTATACCATATTTGCACATATTAAACAATTTGGATTTTGCAATTAAATAATTTTCCATAGTTTTGTGAAAATCTAAATGGTCCTGTGTTAAGTTTGTAAAAGCACCAATTTCAAATTCGCACCCTCCAACCCTTTTAAGCTCTAATGAGTGTGATGATACCTCCATTACTACATATTTACAGCCTTCATCTGCCATTTGCCTGAAAAGCTGTGCAAGCTCTAAAGATTCTGGTGTTGTGCGCTCGGTTTCTATGATCTTGCTACCAATCATATTTTGATTTGTGCCAATTAAGCCAACCTTTTCACCTGCTTTTTCAAGTATTTCTTTTACTAAATAAGTTACAGTTGTCTTGCCATTTGTTCCTGTTATCCCAATTAGCTTGAATTCCTTTGTTGGCTCACCATAAAATTTATGTGACATTTGTGCAAGGGCAACCCTTGTATCGTCTACAATTATTGTTGGTATTGTTAAGCCATCAATTTCACGTTCGCATACAACACATACTGCTCCATTTTGCTCTGCTTTTAATGCATAGCCGTGTCCGTCTACCTTAAAGCCACTTATTGCAACGAATACATCTCCTGCTTTTGTTGTTTTGGAATTATAGCTTATTCCATTTATCTCAGTGTTTAAATCAGTTGTTATTATGTCTTTAAGCCTCATATTATCCTCCATGAACCATATTATTCCCCTGCTTCTATTCTTCTAAATTCTACCGTTACTACTGTTCCAATTTCAACTGGCATTCCTGCAAGTGGAGTTTGCCTAAATGATACCGTTCCCCCTGCCTTTGGAATTGCCCCTGCACCTATTATTTTGATGTTGAGGTTTGCTTTTGATATATCATTAGATGCATCTACTACACTTCGGTTAAGAACATTTGGCACTATTGTGGTTGTCGCCTTTTTGCCATCTTCTGTATATAAGGTTATGGTTGATTGTTGATTAACCTTTACCCCTGCTTTTGGAATTTGACTTACTATTTTCTCACCAGAACCCTCCACTCTATTTTTTAGGTTATTCAATTTTATGGCTTTTTGCGCCGCCGCTAAATCCATTCCTTTTAAATCTGGAACTGTTGTTTCAAGCGTTGCACGCTCCTCTGGTGTGTATGCTGGCTCTACTCCTAAATAGTTAAGAGTATCTTCCATTATATTTCTTACAACTGGGGCAGCAATTAAGCCACCGAAATATACTCCAGCCGTTGGCTCGTCAAGTATTACAAGGCATGCAATTCTTGGGTCGTCTGCTGGTGCTAACCCTGCGAATGATGCAATATATTTACCGTTTCCACGTGGCAATTTTTCAGATGTACCCGTTTTTCCTGCAATTCTAAAGCCCTTGATATATGCGCCCGAGCCTGTTCCCTCGGAAACAACTGTTTCAAGAACATCACGAAGAGTTTTGCTCGTTTGCGCAGAAATAACTTGGCGTTCATATTCACTTTCATATTCTTTAACTATGTTTTTATCTTTATCCGTAAGCTGCTTTACAATTTTAGGGCGCATTAGCTTACCATCGTTTGCAACTGCTGATACAGCAGATATCATTTGCAGTGGTGTTATTTGGAAGCTTTGACCAAATGATGATGTTGCAAGCTCTACCTCATTAAAGTTTTTAAGTAAATGGAATGGTCCAATTGCCTCACCAGGAAGCCCTATTCCTGTTTTTTCTCTAAAACCAAACCCTTTAAAATAGTCAAAAAACTTTTGCGCCCCAACCCTTGCACCTATGTCCATAAATACGGGGTTACAAGAATTTTGAACGCCTTCAACAAAGGTTTCCGAGCCATGTCCGCCACGCTTCCAACAGCTAATATTAAAATTTCCTACTTGCTTTGAACCAGAGCAGAAAAACTTATCGTCTAACTTTACTACGTTTTCTTCAAGCGCCATTGCAGAAGTAAATATTTTAAAGGTCGAGCCCGGCTCATAGCTATCCACAACAGCTTTATTTCTCCATGCCTTGCGAACTTCTTCGTCCTTGCGCTTTGCCCTTTGGTCTTGCGGTAGTGCGCTAATTTCTTTTTGAATTTCTGGGTCATTAATAGTAAATGGTGCATTTAGGTCATAATCTGGCTTTGTTGCCATTGCTAAAATTTCGCCTGTTTTTACATCCATTACAATACAAGCAGCACCGTTTGCCAGCTTATTTTCTATTCTTGCTGTTTCTAAATGTTTTTCTACAAACCTTTGTATAGATTCATCAATCGTCAAAACTACATTTAGCCCATCTTGTGCATCCACCATTTTTTCATATTTGAATGGCATTTCAACCCCTGCTGCATTTTTAGCAGATATAACACGCCCTGGCGAGCCTTTTAGGTATTTATCCATAACCATTTCAATTCCATCAAGACCTTGATTATCCATACCTGTGAAGCCAATTATATGTGATGCAAAATTGCCATAAGGGTAAAACCTCTTAGTGTCGGCATCAAGGCGAATACCTTTCACCTTTTTATCATTTATAAATGCTCTTATCTTGTCTGCCTCGTCCTTTTCAATTTTGCGTTTTATTATTTCATAAGACGAATTTTTACTCACCTTTGCAAATACGTCATTATAATCCAGAACGAGTGATTCTGATATGCCCTTCGCAACTTCCTCTACAGATATTGTATTTTTATTCCCTCTTATTTCGCTTGGCGATGCACTAACTGTTTCAACTGATGCCGAAACTGCAAGTGGTTTACCATTTCTATCTAATATTGAACCCCTTTTTGAATTAACTACTCTATCACGTGTTTGTTGCAAAATTGCCTCTTTTTGAAGCTTTTCCCCTTCAACAATCTGCAAATAACCTGTTTTTAGGATTAAAAGCGCAATAAGGAAAAGGCAAACCGCTAAAATTCCTGCCATTCTCTTTTTTAAATTCATTTTTGGACTTGCCATTATTTCACCTCATAAAAAGACATTTTAACATTTTATTGTTTAAGAGGAGTCCTAAGACTCCTCTTTTATACACTATGTAAAATTATTGTAAATATTCCATTACGCCAGATATAACACCAAATATTCCTTTTGTCGCAGATTTTTTATCATTTTTCGCAACCTTTTGCATTGAATCCCCTTGTGTTGGCTGTATATAAACTATTTGACTGTTTTCTATTTTCCTCATACCAAGCTGTTTTGTTGCATATTCTTCTACTTTCGAACCATCTATCATACTGTCTATCGTTAAGGTTGTTTGCTCATTATCCATTTGAATCTTGTTTAACTGTGCTGTTTTATTTTCAAAATCATGATGCATTCCGTAAATAGCCACATAACGTGAGCAGATAAATAAAGCTATCAGAAAAACAGCCGAAATAGTTGTTACACATTTAATTTTAGTTTTCCTATGATTTTTTTTACTAACCTTTGTTTGTTTCTTTGTGGGGATTTTTGGCTCAAAAATCGTTTCTAATTTATATGCGCTACTACCTCTTGTTGCTGACTGCATAGTCTATTTACCTCCTTATAGCTTCTCTAACACTCTAAGCTTTGCGCTTGCTGCACGAGAATTATTCTTTTGCTCGTCCTCTGTTGGCAATATTGGTTTTCTCGTTATTATTTTCGCCTGTGGCTCGTTACCACAAACACAAATCGGAAAATCCCTTGGACAGGTGCACCCATTTGCTAATTTCACAAAAGCATTTTTAACTATTCTATCCTCTAAAGAATGAAAGGTTATTACAGCTAACCTTCCACCACTTTTTAACGCAGAACAAAAATCGTTCATTGTATCCCCCAATGAAGACAATTCATCATTAACTGCTATTCGTATCGCTTGGAATGTACGCTTAGCAGGGTGTTTGCCCTCCCACCTCACCTTTGGTGGAATTGCGCTTTTTATTATATCGACTAATTCAAAGGTTGTTTCAATTACCTTTGTTTCTCTGCGTTCTATTATCTTGCGAACAATTGCTTTTGTATATGACTCCTCGCCATATTCAAATAATATTCGTTCAATTTCACCCTGTGTGTAATTATTTATTATGTGTTTTGCTGTCAATTTTGAATTTGTGTCCATCCTCATATCAAGAGGAGCATCAAACCGATAGCTGAACCCTCGCTCCGGGGTATCAAGCTGATATGATGATACTCCTAAATCAAGAAGCGCACCGTCTATTTCATTTATTTGCAGAGTTTTAAGTATATTTGTTATGTTATTATAATTGTCATTTACAAGCGTTACGTCATAGCCACTTAGCTTTTCGCCTGCTACCTTTATTGCAGTAATATCACGGTCAATACCGATTAAGCTTCCACCATTTTTAACAATATGTGTAGAATGCCCTGCTCCGCCAAGTGTTCCGTCTACATATAAACCACCTTTTTTTATGTTCAAAGCGTTTATACATTCGCCGAGTAATACTGGAATATGTGAAAAGTCTAAGCTTTCATCCGTCATATTCCCAGCTCCTCCATTTGAAGTGCAACCTCGTCAGCGTCTTCGATAAACTGTTCGTTTTGCTTATCCCACTCTGTTTTGCTCCATATTTCAGCTCTACGTGCAAGCCCAACTACTACTACGTCCTTTTCAAGACCAGCATATTCACGAAGATTTGCAGGAACTAATACCCTTCCCTGCTTATCGATTTCACAATCCGTCATACCTCCATAGAAAAAGCGTTGTGTTTTGCGTCCCTTTGAAAGTGAAAGCTCAGATAGTTGTTTATCTAACTTTTCCCACTCGGTTGCAGCGAAAACAAATAAACATTTATCAAGACCTTTAGTAACTACGAATTTTTCACCAAGCTCATCACGAAATTTAGCAGGCATAATCATTCGACCTTTTGCATCTATATTATGTTGAAACTCGCCTACTAACATCTCGTTCACCTCTTTTCACTTTTTGGGAATGCAAACCACTTTTAACCACCTTTTTACCACTTGTTAACATTATAGAACATATTTTACTAAATATCAATAGTTTTTGAAAAAAATATTTAATATTTTTTATTATAAGTTATAAGCTGGCACGCAAAATGAGAAAGTTTTGCAACCTTAATGAGAAATTTAGCGTTTTTATTAAATTTAGAAGGTTTTACCCTTTTATACGGTGAAGTAATTCATAGAATAAAAAAAGTTCTAACGCCCGTTAAAAATAAGCGTTAAAACCGTTAAAAAATTATTAAGTTTATGTTACAGGTAAATATAAAACGATATTACAATACTTTTTACACACTTTTTGCACATATATAATACGCATTTTAGACAGTAAATTCTAACTTTTTGCCACCGTTTTAATGTCGTTAGGGGCGAAACCGCCCCTATAAATTATATGATTTTTTGTTACATTACATTTGCAATTTTAATAAGTAGCTTATCCAAATTTGTATCGTATTCACAAGCCTTAACCCAATAATCTTTATCAGTATCAACACCCTTGCTACCACCAATTTGAGTGTAGTAATGTACGAGGGTAGATTAGGTGAATAATCTCAGACATCCTTGACAAATCCTCTAAAAAATGATATTTTTAAAAATATAGACGGTGAGAGCAACTTGTGCGGATATTATTAAGCTGGTCGGTCTTGAAAATACTCAAGTTTTCCACACCGCCTTAGGTAAAATTTATCATTTTTAGAGGAATATCAAAAGGAAAAATATTCAATGGCAACTCTATCATAGAATGCTAATTTACAGAAAATATTCTATACTCTCTTTCTGTAAAATATGTTAGACTTCCTCAATTGCTTGCAGATTTAGCAATAGCCCGTGATTTCTCACAATGCTTTTGTTTATATTAGTTTAATACTGCTTTTTCTGTTTCTTTATCGAACAATTGAAGCTTGTTCATATCAAAACATACTTTAATTATATCTCCTGCTTTTGCAGTTGTGCGTGGGTTTACTCTTGCAGTAAAAGGGCTACCCTCAATGCGTAGGTATAAATATGTTTCAGCGCCCATCATTTCTGTAACCTCAACTTCAACATTAACTGTACTATTTAACATAGTAGAAAGATATGCTTCTTCGTCATGGATATGCTCTGGTCTAATACCAGCAACAATTTCTTTTCCAATGTATGGTTCTAATACTGGATTGCTTGCTTTACCAGCTGGCAATGTAACTTCATTCTCGCCAAATGCCAATACCAAGCTTCCATCAGCTTTTTTGTTAAGCTTTGCTGTAAACAGGTTCATTTGTGGGCTACCAATAAAGCTGGCAACAAACATATTAACTGGTCTTTCATATAATTCATGAGGTGATGCAACCTGTTGAACTAAACCGTCTTTCATAACAACAATTCTTGTACCCATTGTCATAGCTTCTGTTTGATCATGAGTTACATATACGAAAGTTGTTTGCAAACGTTTGTGAAGCTTGCTAATTTCTGTTCTCATCTGAACCCTTAACTTAGCATCAAGGTTAGACAAAGGCTCATCCATAAGGAATACCTTTGGCTCACGCACGATAGCACGCCCCAAAGCAACACGTTGTCTTTGACCACCCGACAAAGCTTTTGGCTTTCTGTCAAGCAGATGTTCAATATCAAGAATTCTCGCTGCTTCGTTAACACGACGAATAATTTCATCTTTTGGAGTTTTACGAAGTTTAAGACCGAATGCCATATTTTCATAAACACTCATATGTGGATATAACGCATAGTTTTGGAAAACCATTGCTATATCTCTATCCTTAGGCGCTACATCATTAACTATTTTGTCGTCAATATATAATTCACCATCAGATATTTCTTCAAGACCTGCAATCATACGAAGTGTTGTAGACTTACCACAACCAGAAGGTCCAACTAAAATAACGAACTCTTTATCTTCTATTTCAAGATTGAAGTCGCTAACTGCCGTAACACCACCAGCATACCTTTTATATATGCCAGACAATTTCAAACCTGCCATTTTAATGCCCCCTTAACCAATTCTCATTATTAACACTTATAATATAACATATTTCGAAGCAACTTGTTAGCACCTAAATACACAAATTTACATTTATTGTTTTAGGTATTTTGCATAAACCTGTTAAATATCACGCATAGTTAATGAAATCCGTTTGCGCTTTGCATCAACTTCAAGAACTTTTACTTTTACTATATCACCTATGGAAACTATATCCATTGGGTGCTTAACATATTTGTCTGCAATTTGCGAAATATGCACAAGCCCGTCTTGATGTACGCCGATATCCACAAATGCGCCAAAATCTATTACATTGCGAATTGTGCCTGTAAGTATCATTCCCTCGTGCAAATCCTCTATATCCATTACGTCGGCTTGAAGCTGTGGTGGGGCTATCTCGTCCCTTGGGTCACGCCCTGGCTTTAACAGCTCATCCACTATATCACGAAGTGTTGGCACGCCGACACCACATTTTTCGGCAAGCTCGGTTATATTTATTTCGTTTATTTTTTCTTTTAAGCCATCTAATTTATTATTTTTAACATCTTCTAATGAATAACCCATTATTCCAAGCATTTTCTTTGCAGCAGGGTATGATTCTGGGTGAACAGATGTGTTATCTAAAATACTTTCACCATCTGTTATACGCAAAAACCCTGCACATTGTTCAAATGCCTTTGCGCCAAGTTTCGCTACCTTTGTAAGCTGTTTTCTGTTTTTAAACTTGCCCTCTTGCTCACGATAAACTACAATGTTTTTGGCAACAGCACTGCTTATTCCAGAAATATATGATAGGAGCGATGGTGAGGCTGTGTTTAAATCAACACCCACACTATTTACACAATCCTCTACCACTCCACCCAATGCCTCGCCAAGACGTTTTTGATTCATATCGTGCTGATACTGCCCCACGCCTATTGCTTTTGGATCGATTTTTACAAGCTCTGCAAGTGGGTCTTGAACACGCCTTGCTATTGAAACTGCGCTACGCTTTGACACGTCGAAATCTGGAAATTCCTCTGCTGCAAGCTTTGATGCCGAATATACAGATGCACCAGATTCACTTACAACAAGGTAAAACACCTTGCTTTTAACCTCTTTTATTAAATCAGCAATAAAAATTTCACTTTCCTTTGAGGCAGTTCCGTTGCCGATTGAAATAAGCTCTATATTATGCTTTTCGATTAACTTTTTAAGCGTTGCCTTTGATTCTTCAACCTTGCTTACTGGTGGTGTTGGGAATATTACCGTTGTATCAAGCACACGCCCTGTTCCGTCAACTACTGCTATTTTACAGCCTGTCCTGTACGCAGGATCAAAGCCTAAAACTACTTTATCTTTAATCGGTGGTTGGAGTAGCAGGTTTTTTAAATTTTCAGAGAAAATTTTCATTGCGCCCTCTTGCGCATCATCAGTTAAATAGTTTCTAAGCTCATTTTCTATGCTTGTTTGAATTAGCCTTTTGTAGGAATCTGCCGCTGCAAGCTCTACATATTCGCTTGTTATACTGCGTTTTTGTGGAACAAGCTGTTTGTTTAAATATTGCAGTATATCTACATCATCAACCTCTATTTTAACAGATAAAAATTCCTCGCCCTCGCCACGGTTAAGTGCAAGTATTCTATGGCGAACAACTTTTTTAAGTGGCTCTGCATATTCGTGGTACATTTGGTACACATCACGCTTTTTCTCTGTTTCCTCTTTGCCAGTTGTTTTAGAAGAAATTGTACCATTACGCAGGGTATATTCACGAATAAATTTGCGATAGTCGGCATTGTCTGATATGCTCTCTGCAATTATATCCATAGCACCTGCAAGCGCCTGCTCGGTTGTGCTTACATCTTTTTCTTCATCTATAAAAGGTGCACATATTTCGTCTATATTGCCCTCATATAATGCTTGAGCTATGATTATTTCGGAAAGTGGCTCTAACCCTTTTTCTTTTGCAATTGTTGCCCTTGTGCGCCTTTTTGGGCGATATGGCCTGTATATATCTTCGATTTCTGTTAGCTTTTCTGCCTTGTCGATAAGCGCCGCAAGCTCGTCGGTTAACTTGCCTTGCTCGTCTATCATTCGTTTTACTTCTTCTTTTCGTGCCTCAACGCCACGCAAATATGTAAGGCGGTCGGATAGCTCTCGCAGTAGCTGGTCATCAAGCTCTCCTGTTGCCTCTTTTCTATAACGAGAAATAAATGGTATTGTATTGCCCTCGTCAATTAGCGTTACTGTATTTTCTACCTGCCATAATTTCACATTAAATTCCTCGCAAAGCCTTTTCTTTATATCCATAATTTTTCCATTTCCTCCTTGGTAATTTCACGCATTTCGCCAAGCTCTAAGCCCTCGTCAAGTGGCAGTCCACCCATTTTTATTCGTTTTAGGTAGGTTACCTTGTTGCCTACTGCCTCAAACATTCGCTTTACTTGGTGGAACTTTCCCTCGTATATTGTTACAAGGTAGCCATCACCTGATGGCTTTAATTTTGCAGGAAGGGTTGTAAAATCGTCTAATTCTATTCCCTCCTCAAAGGAGGTAACATCATCACTTGTTACCTCGTGTAAAACCTGTGCAAAATATGTTTTTGGAACGTGTTTTTTAGGCGATAGTAAATTATGTGCAAGGCTGCCATCATTTGTTAGGAGTAATAGCCCCTCGGTGTCTATATCCAGCCTGCCAACTGGGAAGGTTTCATAGTGCATAAATTCGTCTGGCACAAGGTCTATAACAGTTGGGTGCATTTTGTCATTAGTTGCGCTTATATACCCTTGTGGCTTGTTAAGCATTAAATATATAAATTCCTTGTAAATTACCTGTTTATCATTTACTGTTATTAACGCCTTATCTGGTGCAACCTTTACATCTGACGTTTTTACAACCTCACCATCTATTTTAACCACACCACTTCGCACAAGTGATTTTACTTCCTTGCGTGTGCCATAGCCCATATTTGCAAGAATTTTATCTAATCGTTCGATTTTCATTGTAACGTTTACCTCATCTCGATTTTAATGGCACCATAAAGCCGTTTATTGCTACGGTCATTATATCACCACCTATTACCTTGTTATCATACATTAGGACATCTGCCCTAACGCCCTGCTCGCCATAATAATTTTTAATTGAAAATGTATAGCGTGTTACGTCTTTGCCTTTGTAATTTTCTAAATTAAACCCTGCTTGTTTTTGAATGGCGTTATAATTATTGTACACATTATCAAACTGTGCAGGGATATGTACGTCTACTGTTTCTAATGGGTTTCTGTCGATTTGCCAGCCAAGCCTTTCAACATATTTTGCGGCTACGGATTGGCTGTTTAGTGGAACTACCGACGCTGTAATAATTGTTAGCATTAGTATTCCTGCTAATACAACAGTAATAACAACTGCTTTATTTTTCATTTTTATCACCTCTACTTTAATTTTATTCTTAAAGTAGAGTATATATTATCTTAAAATCCATTTATTTCGTTTCACAACAATTGTACCCTTTGGGCAAAGCTCTTGGCAGCAATAGCACCTGAAACATTTATTATAATCAAAATGCGGCTTTTTATTTACCATTGCTATTGCTTTTGCTGGGCAGTTTTTAGCACAATCTGCGCAGCCTATACAGTTTTGCTCTATTACTGTTGGGCGAGCACTAAATGCTTTTGCTACCCAAGGAAGCATTTTGAAAATAATATTTCTATTTTCCTTTTTCGGTATGTCAAAATCGTCTATTATAACTATTTCATTACCAATTATTTTAAAATTGGTGATTAAGCCACGTTTATCTGCCGATTTCAAGGTTGGTACATCGTCAATTCTAAGCCCTATTATTTTAGCCGCCACTACATCTGCATTATGTGGGTTTTCGCTTGCAATTACAACGCCAATTTTTCGTGGCTTTCCAGCAGATGGCCCTGCTCCCTCCATACCAATTATTCCATCAATAAACGAAAGTGTTGGGGAAACATATTCGCATAAATCCACAAGCATTTCGCTAAACTGCTCGATTGTTGGCATTCTAAGGTGATACTCTGCTTTGTACGTTCCAGGAATTACGCCAAATAAATTTTTAACTGCGCCTGTATATGTTGCAAAAGAATGAGTTTTTAGCTTTGCAACCGATATAATAATATCTGCATCCGTCGCTGGCTTTATTATTTCAAAGCTTCGTGATATTAAGCCATTTTTGCAGGGCTGTGATTCGTAGGATACATCATAATTTAGAGTTGCTCCTGTTTTTTCGGCAACCTCACGCATACCACTCTCCTCATAAACACCTTTTAGCATATTTACTGTGTATGGCCCACCTGGGCTGTCGGCTATCGTTACAACTGCGCCTGCGCTTATTAAAATTTCTGCAAGTGCCTGCACGAAAACTGGGTTAGTTGTTGTTGCTGTTTCAGGAGTTTTTTTCATTAATAGATTCGCCTTTAACAAAACCTTAGTACCATTTTTAACATATTTTTCAACGCCACCTAAATTCTCGAAAGAATTTTCAAGGGCTTTTTTTACTTTATTATAGTCATAATCGTTGCAATTTATCAAGGATACCATAAATTATCACCTATATTTCTTAACAAATTTTTCAATTCTGCTTAGCGCTTCGTTTATTGAACTTATTGAATATGCGTATGATAAGCGGACAAACCCCTCACCACTTTCGCCAAAGGCATTGCCTGGTACAACTGCAACCTTTTGCTCTTCAAGTAAGCGTTCGCAAAATTCATTAGACGAAAGCCCTGTGCTTGTGATGTTTGGGAAAATATAAAATGCACCATACGGCTCGAAGCAGGAAAGCTCCATTTGTCGCACACCCTCTAATATTACCCTGCGACGATAATTATATTCCGAAGCCATTTTTTCTACGTCCTCGTCGCCATTTTTCATAGCCTCGATAGCTGCATACTGGCTTGTTGTTGGACTGCTCATTATTGCATATTGGTGAATTTTCGTCATTGCAGAAATTATGTCTGGGTGTCCACAGGCATAGCCTAATCTCCAGCCTGTCATAGCAAATGCTTTTGAAAAGCCACTTACTAAAACTGTTCGCTCTTTCATTCCATCAATTTCTGCGAATGAAACATGCCTACCATTATAGGTTAGCTCTGCATATATTTCGTCGGATAGCACCATTATATTTGTACCTCTTAACACATCTGCAATTTTTTCTAAATCCTCACGGTTCATCACTGCGCCTGTTGGATTATTCGGAAATGGCAGTATTAACAGCTTTGTACGTGGCGTAATTGCTGCACGAAGTGCCTCGGGTGTAAGCTTAAACTCGTCCTCTGCCTTTGTTACAATGGGAACTGGCACACCATCTGCAAGCTGTGTGCAAGGAGTATAGCAAACAAAGCTTGGCTCTGGAATTAAAACCTCATCACCACTTGATATAATTGAGCGAACGAATAGATCTATCGCCTCACTTCCACCTACTGTAACTAACACTTCATTTGATTTATAGCTTACATTAAACCTACGGTTTAAATATTTGCAAATTTCCTCACGAAGCTGTATAAGCCCACTATTCGAGGTGTAGTATGTATGCCCTTTTTCAAGGGAATAAATGCCTGCATCACGAATATGCCAAGGGGTAACAAAATCTGGCTCGCCAACCCCAAGCGAAATTGCATCTGGCATTTGTGCAACTATATCAAAAAACTTTCTAATGCCCGACGGTTTCATATCAGTTACAACGTCAGACAGCATATCTTTTATATTCATAGTGTAATCACACTTCTTTCATCCTTTAACTGCTCGTCAAAAATTACACCCTCCTCTTTGTATTTTTTCAACACAAAGTGGGTTGTTGTTGACACAACAAATTCCATAGGGGCAAGCTTTTCTGCTACAAAGAGTGCTACCTCTTTCATTGTTCTACCCTCTATCATAACGCTTAAATCATATCCACCAGACATTAAATATACGTTTTTAACCTCTGGGTACTGATATATACGCTCGGCAACCTTATCAAAGCCCTCGCCACGCTGAGGGGTAACACGAAGCTCTATTTGTGCCATTACAAGCTCTCGGTCAGTTTTTTCCCAATTGATTAATGCCTTATATTTTAGCAAAATTCCCTTTTCAAACATTTTGGCTATTTCTGCCTCAACCTCTTCTATAGTAATGTTTAGCATTATCGCTATCTGTGTATGTGCTAAGGTGCTATCTTGTTCTAATAAACGCAAAATTTTCTCTTCCATACAAGCCTCCATTCTGCCATATACAAACTTGGCAATATAATAAATAATTATACCATTATTATGAATTAATTTCCACAGTTTTTTTCAAAATACAGAAGCTAAAAAAACAAAGACGCAATTAAAAACATTTAA
>CAYVWT010000021.1:0-16000 GCA_964455565.1 uncultured Clostridiaceae bacterium
GTTGGTGTTGGTGTTGGTGTTGGTGTTGGTGTTGGTGTTGGTTCAACACCTGCAATTGTTAATGCTGGAACTGTTATTGGTGGAAATATATCAGCACCACCCATTACAATATTCACTTTTGTATCAGCAGTAATGAATGACAAATTAGCATTACCTGATGCAACTGCTTTAAAACGAAGTTTAATAATTGTCATGCCATTCGATACATCACTAGGAGTTAGTGAATAATTATAATAATCATTACCATCATTAATCTTTGATGAATAACTATAAGTTACAGTACCTAATGTGTTACTTATGCCAGTTCCCAAAGCCTCAAATGCTTTATTGTCTGACATTCCATAACCTTCATAATCACCAGTGAAAATTGCTGTTGAATGTATTCCCAATGTACTAGCAGAACTGAAATTAGCTGGCACTCCGCCTGTAGAAGTTACAAGTTGCAGAACATCTTTGTTGAAATTAAGAGCAAATCCTCCGCCACCAAGAGTACTTGTAACACCTTTTAATGTTATCACTGCATAAAATGAATCATTTAATGCAATTGTTTGACCTGCGTTCGTGATGTTTTCGTATGTTACCTCCATTGTTTGACCTGTTGTTGCGAAAGAAGTGAATGTAAACATAGATATTATCATAGTTAAAACAACGATTATACTTGTAATTTTTTTGAAATTCATAATTATCCTCCTAAATTTTTCTTCTATAAATTTTTATTTTATTGAGCTATAACCCAAGGTGCATAGTTTGCTGACGTTTTGCTAAACAAACTTTTAAGAAGTCCTATATCAGATACATCTATCTTGCCTGAATCATTTAAGTCTGCATTAATATTAAAGTCAGGTGCATTTGAAAGTCTGTTAAATAAGCTTTTGACAATTCCTAAATCCGAAACATCTATTTTACCACTATTGTTAATATCACCATACATTAAAGTGATTTTATTAGTTGATGGTGCAACTAAAACATCTGTTGCTACTGTAACTGGTATAGTTCTAGGAAGTGCTGATTTTGCAGTTACAACAAGACTATAATCGGCAGGTAATACATTAGCAAATGTAAATTTGCCATCAACATCTGTTGTTGTTGATACACCTGTTGCAAGTGTAACTGTTGCACCAGAAGTATAAGCTTGAACATAACCACTTACTGTAAAGCCTGCTGGAGTTACTACAAGTGGATATTCTAATGAAGAAACACCAGTTGAACCTATTTCTGTTCCACCAATCTTGATAAGATAATTTTCACTTTCTAAAGGTAAAACTATTTGAAATGTAAAGCTTGTTGTAGCATCATATGTAGCTTGGTCTATAAAGATTATGTTATCTGGTTTTGTTTGTTCCACATCTAAATATGTAATAGCATATGGATCTGCAACACCAACTACTTTTGATTTCTTTATAACAAGAATTGTTGCTTGATCACTACCTACTGTTCCTGCTGTTAAAGTATAAGGAACCGTAAAATTTACCACATCTCCTACTTTATCACCTCTTACATTTGCTGTATCAATAACAGATGCCGTTGCTGCACTTACCATCATTGTAGGAAATAGCGCTATTACCATTGCTACTGCCACAACTAACGCCATTATTTTTGACGCTTTTTTCATTTTCATAAAATTTCCTCCTTAAATCTTTCATTTTATTATTAAACATCATTGCTTTGCTATCGGAATGATATATAGTGCAGTCATTCTGACATTTTTCCTTTTAAATATTAGGTTTTCAAGGTTCAAATTGCTATATTCTAATGCTTAGAAAAGAAACTTTGCATTCCCCCCCTAATATATCTTTACTGTATCAGTATATACCTTTTTTTTAGCTTTATCAAGTGTTTTTTAGTGATTTTTACTAGTTTGTAAGTATTTCATAATTAACCATTGTTTGGTTTGTCTATTTTTACTCCACTAACTAATACCTGTTCTATATTGGATGTGAATTCCATTGGGTTTTTGTCGAAAATTGCTATGTCTGCATCATACCCTTTGGCTATTTTTCCTACCTTATCATCAATGCCTGATATGCCTGCTGCATCAACCGTTATCGCCCTTAGGGCACCATACTCTGTCATACCATTTTTTACTGCAAGCTGTGCTGTTAGCAGTAGATAATTTATAGGCACAACTGGGTGGTCGGTTACTAATGCTATACGAACTCCTGCCCTTTCCAAAACTGCCGCTGTTTTAAAGGTTAGGTTTGTTAGCTCTGGCTTGCTTCGGTCGGATAATGATGGCCCTACCATTACATCTATATTGTCCTTTGCAAGCTCGTCCGCTATAAGGTGCGCTTCTGTTCCGTGAACTATTTTTACGTCTATTTTAAATTCCTTTGCTATGCGAATTGCTGTGAATATGTCGTCTGCTCTGTGGGCGTGGGCGTGCAGGGGTATTTCGTTATTTAGAACATAGGATAGTGCCTCATTTTTTAAACAGGTTTCTTTATTCTCTTTTTTTATGTAATCCTGTGCATTAAACAGGGCTTGTCTTATCATTGCTGCTGTTGCCATTCGTGTTGTGGGGGACTGATTTTTTTCGTTATGCACAGTTTTTGGGTTTTCACCAAATGCAATTTTGACTGCTAATGGCTCTTTAACTATTATATCATCTACCCTTTTTCCATTTGTTTTTACTGCAACTATTTGCCCTCCAAGTGCGTTTGCACTTCCCGGGCTTACCACTACTGTTGTTACCCCTGCATTTCGTGCATCTTCAAAGCAACGGTCAAGTGGGTTAATTGCATCTATAATTCTAAGGTGTTGCGCCGAGGGGTCTGGGTTCTCGTTTCCGTCCTCCCCCTCAAAGCCCAAGCTATCGCCAAACACTCCTAAGTGACAATGTGCATCTATCATACCAGGTATGGCATAGCCTCCCTCTGCATCGTAAACGTCATTATCCTTTGGGGCGCTTTGCATTTCGCCTATTTCTATAATCTTGCTACCATTAATATGAATATATCCGTTTTCATAGTCCTTATTATCCATTGTCAGTATTTTTGCATTGATAATTAACATAATTTATACCCCTTTGGTGGCTATATATTGTGCCGCCATATTTCCTGCTATCGCTCCGTCTGAAACGGCGGTCACTATTTGCCATAGCGTTTTTGTGCGAATATCACCTGCTGCGAACACGCCATCAATTCCAGTTTGCATTGCTTCATTTGTTTGTATATGTCCGCTTTCGGTAAGTTTAAGCTGTTTTGCCACTAAACCAGAATTCGGGATTGTGCCAATGGCTACAAATATGCCCTGTACCGCAAGGTTTGATTTTTCATTAGTTATTTTATTTGAAAGCAATAGCTCCTCTACGGAACTTGCTCCGTTTATTTCTTCTACTATTGTATCCCATATTGGAGTAATTTTTTTGTTGTTTGCAAGTGCCACTTGCAGGGTTTTATCTGCACGCATTTCTTTTCTTCTGTGAATTAAAAATACCTCGGTGCAGAATTGGGAAAGATACAGGGCATCCTCCACAGCGACATTGCCACCACCTACGACTGCAACCTCTTTGCCACGGAAAAATGCTCCGTCACAGGTTGCACAGTATGAAACCCCTGCGCCACGAAGCCTGCGCTCGCCATCTATTCCTAATTCACGAGGCATTGCACCCATTGCAAGGATTATCGTGCGAGATTGGTATTCAATCTCCCCTGCCCATACTTTTTTTACATCTCCTTTTAATTCAACCCTTGTTACGTCGGCATAAACGGTTTCTGCGCCATATTTTTTAGCGTGGGCTTCCATTTTCATAACTAAATCTGGCCCTGATATACTTTCAAAGCCTGGGTAATTGCCCACCTCATAGGTTGTTGCCGCCTGCCCCCCTGCAAACATTTTTTCAATTATTAGGGTGCGTAACCCTGCTCTGCCTGCGTATATTCCTGCTGCCATTCCTGCTGGTCCAGAGCCTATTATTATTACATCAACCATTATTTTTCCTCCAATTTGAATTTATCGTCGGTTATTACTAATGAAAAATCACCAGTTGTATGGACAACATTATTTTTATCTATCGTCATAGCTTGTACGCCCATTTTCTTTGCGAATTCAAGCCCATTGTCGCCCATCATAAAAACTATTGTTGCCATTGCGTCTGCATCCATAGAATTTTTGCCTATTATTGTTGCACTGATAAGCCCACTATCTGACGGATAACCTGTATATGGGTTTAGTATGTGGTGATAAAGCTTTCCATTTTGTACGAAATTTCGTTCATAGCTTCCTGATGTTACAACTGTTCCGTCCGTTACCTCTATTATACCCATATATTCGCCAGTTGCAACACCAAGTGGGTTTTGTATGCCAACCTTTTTTTTGCCAATTACCACAATGTCACCACCTATGTCGACTATTGCATCTTTTATACCGTTATCACGAAGCACCTGCGTGGCTTCGTCTGCCGCATAGCCCTTTGCTATTGCACCTAAGTCGACCGACATTCCTTGTGGCAGGATAAGTTTATCGCCATCAATTTTAACCTTTTTATAGTCAACAAGCGACATTGCTTCCTTTATGTCAACAGCATTTGGCACCTTGGGATTTGCAGATTGTATGTCCCACAAATCTACAAGTGGCTTTATTGATATGTCAAACAATCCAGTCGATTTTTCGCTGAAATACAAGCCTCGCTCGATTACACTTTTGGTGTCACTATGCAAAATTCCTGTTGATAGGTCACTATGTATATTATGCGCTGTCATTCGTACTTCTATTTCTCTTGTCCTGTCAAATGCCTTTTGCGTTGCATTTTTCGAGTTTATTCCCTTTGTGTTTATCGTCATTATTGTGTCCATCACAAAATCCGTTTTTTGCGTGTTTATCGTTTCACGCAAAAATATTGTAAGGCATATTGCTATTACAAACACAATTATTAAAATAGGTCTTAATTTTTTCAACAATGCAATCACCCTACTATATTATACACCTGCAAGCACTAACATTTCAAGTATATCATTATAAATTATATCAAACTGAGATAGGTGCAAGGGGTTTTTGCCCAAACCTACCTCCACCGTAAAGCCTGGGCGGTTGAATTTATCCATAAACCAATCCTTGTATCCGCTATATGAAGCCACACCCTCTGTTTCGTCAAGCGCATAACCACTTGCGCTCGATAGCATTAAGGCAAGTGCTTCAGCATTTGGGGGCAGGGTATCGCCATATTTCCAATATATTACCTCGCCTTGGCTGTGAAACGCTATAACATATTCAAAATTTTTGCTTCGTGTAAAGCTTGCAACTGCCTTTGTTTCAGGCTCACTTTCAGGGCATCTGCCACTATATTTTGTTGCCCCCGGTCTGCCATAGCCCATTTCTTTCGCTATGTCGCACCCCTCCTGCCAACTGGCATCATAATTATGGTTTAAGTCCACACCCCTTGCGTTTGCTTGCCATTTATCGTTATATTTAGCAATTTCAATTCCATCTGGGTTGACCATTGGAACTATGTAAATTGATACTGTGTCGAATAAGTGGCGAATATTATAACCCCTTATACGTCTGCCCTTTATGTACGCTTTGCAGTAGTCAAACACAAATCGCATAAGCAATTTTGATGTTATCCACTCAAGTGCGTGGTGCGTTCCATTATAAAAAACTTCTTTTTCTCCCTTGCCAAGCCTTAGTGCGAATATATCTCTGCGGTTTATACTTTTGCCTATTGTTTCAATTTGGATAAAGGGGTACCGTTTAGTAATTTTATCTATATCCTTCTGTAATGCGTTATAGTCATAAATCAAAATAATCACCTCACATTATATTATGTGGGGTGATTGGGGAATATAAGCATATAATTGGTTATTTCTTTTTCAACTTTTTATTGTATTTACTACGCTACTAACTTCTGATGACATTTTACAAAAACTATCAAATTCCACGGCTGGTTTGTTGCTAAAAGTTGCATGTAATGTGTCATTGTTTCCATAAAATCATCTCCCTTTTATTATTTGAGATTAGTATAACAGGAAATTATGTAGATTTTATGTGGAAGTGGGATATTTCAAAACAAGATAATCACCTATTATTGAATTATGTTAGATAATAGTAATTAAGAGCAAAAACGCCATTTAATCATTGTTAACTACTTACAAAATAGTTTTTAATCAAATTTTTAATATCATAAAATAATTTATTCCTTCGATACCCTACGACAACATATTGACATTTTCCGCACCCCTCACACAAATCTAAATCCTTTGATAAAATAACATCTCTTTGAGCCAAATGAATTTTATTAATCCTGTTCCAACATACTAAACAAAAATTTGCCATATATACATTCCTTTCATTAGCGTACAATAATGTAACTATATTTTAATTACATTATTGTACATTACATTTGAAATAATAGCAATATATAATTACATTATTGATTACAAAAGGAGATGTAATGTTTTGGGTAAACTCATTATAAACAAAGACAACGAAAAAATTTCTTCCATTAATCGAACCATTAGAATTAATCCAAAAGTTTTTGATAAGCTTATGGAGCTTAGCGAGAAAAATAATATTTCATTCAACAAAGTAATAAATAAATGTTTGGAATACGCATTGGATAATTTAGATGAAAATGGATAAGCAACCAATATATGTACAAATACAAAAACACCCTTTAATCATAATGATTAAAGGGTGTTTAAAAACTCTAATTATTTAGCAACTGTTGCAACAACGCCTGAACCAACAGTTCTTCCACCCTCACGGATAGCGAAACGTAGTCCTGGTTCTATAGCAATAGGAGTAATAAGTGTAACTGAGATACCGATGTTATCGCCAGGCATACACATTTCTGTGCCTTCTGGTAATTTAACAACGCCTGTAACGTCTGTTGTTCTGAAATAGAACTGTGGACGATAGTTATCAAAGAATGGAGTATGTCTGCCACCCTCATTTTTTGTTAGAACGTATATTTCACCTGTGAATTCTGTGTGAGGTTTGATTGAACCTGGTTTTGCAAGAACTTGACCACGTTGAATTTCGTCTCTTTGAATACCACGAAGAAGAGCGCCGATGTTGTCGCCAGCTTCTGCATGATCAAGAAGCTTTCTGAACATTTCGATACCTGTTACAACAACCTTGCGAGCTGTGTCTGCAAGACCTACAAGTTCAACTTCTTCTTGTATTTTAAGTGTTCCTCTTTCAACTCTACCAGTAGCAACTGTTCCACGACCTGTGATTGAGAAAACGTCCTCGACAGGCATTAAGAATGGAAGGTCAGTTTTTCTTTCTGGTGTTGGAATGAATGTATCAACTGCTTCCATAAGCTTAACGATTGACTCGTATTCAGGAGCTGTTGGGTCAGTTGATTCACTTTCAAGAGCAACAAGAGCAGAACCAGGAATAATTGGTGTATCGTCGCCTGGGAATTCATATTCGTTAAGAAGTTCACGAATTTCCATTTCAACTAATTCAAGAAGCTCTGGATCATCAACTTGGTCTGTTTTGTTCATATAAACAACGATATGAGGAACGCCAACTTGACGTGCAAGAAGGATATGCTCTCTTGTTTGAGGCATTGGTCCATCAGCAGCAGAAACAACAAGGATAGCACCATCCATTTGAGCAGCACCAGTGATCATATTTTTAACATAGTCAGCATGTCCTGGGCAGTCAACGTGAGCATAGTGACGGTTGTCCGTCTCGTACTCAACGTGAGTTGTAGAAATTGTAATACCTCTTTCTCTTTCTTCTGGTGCGTTATCAATGTTAGCGTATGAAGTATAATTAGCTTGACCCTTCATACCAAGAACTTTTGTAATAGCAGCAGTTAGAGAAGTCTTACCATGGTCAACGTGACCGATTGTACCGATATTTACGTGGGGTTTATTTCTTTCGAATTTTGCCTTTGCCATTTTTATTTTCCTCCCTTATTTTGAATTTTATTATATTTTATTATTATACTACAAATAATTCCCAAATATCAAGAATAATTTTATTTTGAACGAGAATTAATAATTCCCTCTTGAATACTCTTTGGAACTTCTTCATAATGACTTGGTGACATTACATACTGTCCACGTCCTTGTGTTCTTGAACGAAGCTCTGTAGCGTAACCAAACATTTCTGAAAGTGGAACAAATGCTGTAATAGATTGTGCGCCAAGACGTGCTTCCATACCTTGGATTTGTCCACGACGTGAGTTAAGGTCGCCCATAACATCACCCATATAATCATCAGGCACTACAACGTCAACTTTCATAATTGGCTCTTTTAGTACTGGATCAGCTTTTCTACAAGCTTCTTTGAATGCCATTGAACCAGCAATTTTGAAAGCCATTTCAGATGAGTCAACTTCATGATATGAACCGTCTACTAATGTAACTTTAAAATCAACTACATTATATCCAGCTAAGATACCAGATTGCATTGCGCCCTGAATACCTTGGTCAACAGCAGGGATATATTCCTTAGGAATAGCACCACCTACAACCTTGTTGATAAATTCATAGCCTTTACCAGATTCAACTGGTTCAAGCTCGATAACAACATGACCATATTGACCTTTACCACCCGATTGACGAGCATATTTATGGTCTTGTCTAACCGCTTTTCTGATAGCTTCTTTATATGAAACCTGTGGCTTACCAACATTTGCCTCAACCTTAAATTCACGAAGAAGTCTATCAACGATAATTTCAAGATGAAGCTCGCCCATACCTGCGATGATAGTTTGACCTGTTTCTTCGTCTGTATAGGTTCTAAATGTTGGGTCTTCCTCTGCTAATTTGTTAAGAGCAAGTCCCATTTTTTCTTGACTTGATTTAGTCTTAGGCTCGATAGCAACACGAATAACTGGCTCTGGGAAATCCATAGCTTCAAGTATAATTGGGAACTTTTCGTCACACAAGGTATCTCCAGTTGTTGTATTTTTAAGTCCAACAGCAGCGGCAATATCACCAGAATAAACTATGTCTATATCCTCACGGTGATTAGCGTGCATTTGAAGAATTCTACCAATTCTCTCTTTGTTATCCTTTGTTGAATTATAAACGTGTGAACCGCTTGTTATTGTTCCAGAGTAAACACGGAAGAAACAAAGCTTTCCAACGAATGGATCTGTCGCAATTTTGAACGCTAATGAGCTAAATGGTGCGCTATCATCTGCAGGGCGCTCATCTTCTTCTTCAGTATCAGGATTGATACCCTTGATTGAAGGAACGTCTACAGGGGAAGGCATATAATCAACAACACAATCAAGAAGCTTTTGAACACCTTTGTTACGGTATGATGTACCACAAGTAACTGGTATCATAGTAACTGCAAGTGTTGCTTTTCTAATGCCTTCTTTGATTTCAGCCATTGTAAGCTCTTCGCCTTCAAGGTATTTCATCATAAGCTCTTCATCAGTTTCAGAAACAGCTTCTATAAGAATAGCACGATATTCAACTGCTTGGTCTTTTAAATCAGCTGGAATTTCTTCTACACTAATGTCAACGCCTTTATCATCATTGTAAACATAAGCTTTCATTTCTACAAGGTCGATAATGCCTTTGAATTGATCCTCTGCTCCGATAGGAAGTTGGATCGGTACTGCATTACATTTTAGGCGATCCTTCATCATTGCAACAACATTAAAGAAGTCAGCACCCATAATGTCCATCTTATTAACATAAGCCATACGAGGAACACTATATTTATCTGCCTGACGCCAAACATTTTCTGATTGAGGCTCAACTCCACCTTTTGCACAGAAAACGGTTACTGAACCGTCAAGTACACGAAGTGAACGTTCAACTTCAACTGTAAAGTCAACGTGACCAGGTGTGTCGATTATATTTATTCTGTGGCCATTCCATTCAGCTGTTGTAGCAGCAGATGTGATAGTAATACCACGCTCTTGCTCCTGCTCCATCCAGTCCATAGTTGCAGCACCCTCGTGAACTTCACCAATTTTGTGAACTCTACCAGTGTAGTACAAAATACGTTCTGTTGTAGTTGTTTTACCAGCGTCAATATGTGCCATAATTCCTATATTTCTTGTTTTATCAAGCGTATATTGTCTAGCCATACTCTTCCTCCTTTCTCAAATAATTGAGATAGTTTAATATTTTTTTTGGTTAGATAAAATTTCGAAATGCAAGGCGTAAGGTTTTAAATTTTGAGGACGTGTATATTGACACACAACGATAAAATTTTAAACCGACAACGCAGCAGTTCGGAATTTTAGCAAGCAAAAATTAGAATCTATAATGTGCAAATGCCTTATTAGCATCAGCCATTTTATGTGTATCTTCACGTTTTTTGCATGAACCGCCTGTGTTATTCATAGCGTCCATAAGCTCGCCTGCTAATCTTTCACGCATTGTTTTTTCATTTCTAAGACGTGAATAGTTTGTAAGCCATCTTAAACCTAATGTTTGACGTCTTTCTGGGCGAACTTCCATAGGAACTTGGTATGTTGCACCACCTACACGTCTTGCTTTAACTTCAAGAACTGGCATAATGTTGTTAAGAGCTGTTTCAAAAGCCTCAACTGGCTCTTTACCTGTTTTTTCTTTTACGATGTCAAACGCCTCATATACAATCTTTTGAGCAACACCCTTTTTACCATCTAACATTATGCTATTGATAAGACGAGTAATTGTCTTGTTACCGTATAGTGGATCTGGCAATACGTCCCTTTTTGGGATAAAACCTCTTCTTGGCACTTTACTTCCCTCCTTTATGATAAATAATTATCACAGGTACTCGCAACATAAATTATTACGATGCGTCAGTGCGTGTACTTCCGAATATATATAATATACCTCAGTTAATACGCACCAATATAAGTTGTGATTAGTTTCGTACACCCGGGTACGAGCATTAGCTAAATTACTTTGCTGCTTTTGGCCTTTTTGCACCATACAAGCTGCGACTTTGACGACGTGCGTTAACACCAGCTGCGTCTAATGTACCACGAATAATATGGTACCTAACACCTGGAAGATCCTTAACCCTACCACCACGAATAAGAACAACGCTATGCTCTTGAATGTTGTGACCTACGCCTGGGATGTAAGCTGAAACCTCTATACCGTTTGTAAGACGAACTCTGGCAATTTTACGAAGAGCTGAGTTTGGCTTTTTCGGTGTCATTGTTTTAACAACTGTACATACGCCTCTCTTTTGTGGAGAACTTTGGTCAGTAGGACGTTTTTTAAGTGAGTTGAATCCACGCTGTAAGGCAGGAGCGGTTGACTTCTTTACTGAAGTTTCTCTACCCTTTCTTACCAATTGGTTAAATGTTGGCACTAATTTTCACCTCCTATTTTAAAAATTTATAAATGAACACTCTGCATAAGGGATTACTCCCCATAGCAAAGCAAGCACTAACTTTTTATTATGACAGCAATCGATGCACCTACATCAATTTCGCAGACATCGCCTAACTCTGCCATGGTTTCTACATACTCAATTTCAACACCGTTATTTTCACATAGAATGACAAGCTTTTTAAGTATTTCTGGGGCGCTATCTAATGCCGCAAAAGCCTTACTTACTTGCCCTTCCTCGATTGCACGTGTTGACTGCTTTAAACCAATAAGCTTGCTATTTGATTTTAATTCATCAATCATTTTACAGCAAACCTCCAATATAGTATCACAGACTTCAAATTATGTCAATAGTACAGTAAGTTAAATATCTGTAAATTTACTCACGGTCTGGCATATTTTCATTATGCACAATTTCAATATTACGATACCTATTCATACCTGTTCCTGCTGGGATTAGCTTACCAATGATTACATTTTCTTTTAAGCCAAGCAGTGGGTCAATCTTGCCCTTAATAGCTGCCTCTGTAAGAACACGAGTTGTTTCTTGGAATGATGCAGCGGATAGGAATGAATCAGTGGCAAGTGATGCTTTTGTAATACCAAGTAGTACATTTGAATAGGTTGCCTGTTCTTCACCTTCGCTAAGCAATAAGTTTGCAGCCTCAAACTCTGAAATATCTATAAGTGAGCCAGATAAAAGCATTGTATCTCCTGCTTCTTCTACCCTAACCTTACGCATCATTTGACGAACTATAACCTCGATATGCCTGTCGTTTATATCAACACCTTGTAGGCGATAAACCCTTTGAACCTCTTGAATTAGATAGTTTTGTACTGCTGAAGCACCTTTGATTTTTAATATATCGTGCGGATTAACAGAACCCTCTGTTAATTCATCGCCTGCTTCAACCATTGTACCATCTTCTACTCTTATGCGTGAACCATACGGAATAAAGTATGGAGCAGCATCGCCTAATTCATCATTTAGAATAGTGATTTCACGCTTTTTCTTTGTTTCGGTAATGCTTACTCTACCAGGAATTTCAGCTATAATTGCAAGACCTTTTGGCTTTCTTGCTTCAAAAAGCTCCTCTACACGAGGTAAACCTTGTGTTATATCATCACCGGCAACACCACCTGTGTGGAACGTTCTCATTGTTAGCTGTGTTCCAGGCTCACCAATTGATTGAGCAGCAATAATACCTACTGCCTCACCAACATTTACTTCGTCAGCTATTGCAAGGTTTGAACCGTAGCACCTTGCACACACACCGAATTTCGCCTTACATTTAAGAACAGAACGAATTTTAACCTCTTTTATGCCTGCATCTATAACTTTTTTAGCGTGTTCATCAAACATTAATGTGTTCTTAGAAACTACTATTTCACCAGTTTCTGGATTAACAATATCCTCTGCTGGGTATCTGCCTGAAAGCCTATCAAATAGTTCCTCTATCATCTCATTACCATCTTTAATATCACGAACAACAATGCTTTCTGTTGTACCGCAATCAATCTCACGAATGATAACATCTTGTGATACGTCAACCAAACGACGAGTTAGGTAACCAGAGTCAGCAGTTCTAAGCGCAGTATCTGCAAGACCTTTACGAGCACCATGAGTCGAGATGAAATACTCTAATATGTTTAGTCCCTCACGGAAATTAGCACGGATTGGAATTTCCATTGTGCGGCCTGATGTATTCGCCATAAGTCCACGCATACCTGCAAGCTGACGTATTTGGTTAATGCTACCACGGGCACCAGAATTAGCCATCATAAATATTGGATTAAATTCGTCCAAGTGGTCCATTAGCGCCTGTGTTACTTTTTCACTTGTTTCTGTCCAAGTTTTAATTACAAGCTCATAACGCTCGTCATCAGAAATAAGACCACGTCTAAACTGAGTTGTAATTTTCTCGATTATTAGCTCTGCTTCTGCAAGGTATTCCTTTTTGGAAGCTGGAATTTCCATATCGCTTACGCTAATTGTGATTGCGCCTTTTGTTGAATATTTAAAGCCAAGTGATTTTATTTGGTCAAGCAAAATTGCAGTTTTTGTTGTGCCATGAACCTTTATGCACTTATCAACAATTTTACCAAGCATTTTTTTATCAGCAATAAAGTCAATTTCAAGCAATAATTCATTGCCTGGAATACTTCTATCTACAAAGCCTAAATCCTGTGGAATATCTTCGTTGAAAATAATTCTACCAACTGTTGCATCTATAAGCCCCATAACCTTCTTGCCATCAATCATTTTTATGTTACGAACTTTAATTGGTGCGTGAAGCTCTACAACCTTTGCGTTATATGCAAGAAGTGCCTCATCAAATGAAGAAAATATTTTACCTGCGCCTTCTTCATCTTTTTTAATTATAGTTAGATAGTAGCTACCAAGTACCATATCCTGTGTTGGAACTGCAACTGGGCGACCATCTTGTGGTTTTAACAGGTTGTTTGCCGAAAGCATTAAGAACCTTGCCTCTGATTGTGCCTCTGCTGAAAGTGGAACGTGGACAGCCATTTGATCACCGTCAAAGTCCGCATTGTAAGCTGTACAAACAAGTGGGTGTAGTTTTAACGCTCTACCCTCAACTAAAACTGGCTCGAACGCTTGGATACCAAGCCTATGAAGTGTTGGAGCACGGTTAAGTAGAACTGGGTGGTCTTTAATTACATCCTCTAATACGTCCCAAACCTCGTTGCGTACACGCTCTACCATTCTTTTTGCCGATTTTATGTTGTGTGCCATACCATCATTTACAAGACGTTTCATTACAAATGGCTTGAACAGTTCAAGTGCCATTTCTTTTGGCAAACCACATTGAAATATTTTAAGGTCAGGACCAACAACGATAACTGAACGCCCTGAATAGTCAACACGTTTTCCAAGCAAATTCTGACGGAAACGACCTTGCTTACCTTTTAGCATATCTGAAAGTGATTTTAGCGCTCTGTTACCAGGACCTGTAACTGGTCTGCCACGTCTGCCGTTGTCTATCAGTGCGTCAACTGCCTCTTGTAGCATACGTTTTTCGTTACGAACAATGATGTCTGGTGCGCCTAAGTCTAATAGTCTTTTCAAACGATTATTTCTGTTTATTACACGTCTGTAAAGGTCATTTAGGTCACTTGTTGCAAACCTACCACCGTCAAGCTGTACCATTGGGCGAATTTCTGGTGGGATAACTGGAACAGTTTCCATTATCATCCACTCGGGGTGATTGCCACTGCTTTTAAATGCCTCTACAACCTCTAAACGCTTAACTATACGAATTTTCTTTTGACCAACTGCATCTTTGAGCTCTGCACGAAGTTCCAAAGCCAGTGGTTCTAAGTCAATATCTAAAAGCAAGTCACGGATTGCCTCGGCGCCCATTCCTGCACGAAATTTTTCGCCATACTTCTCGTTTGCTTCTTTATATTCTTTTTCGGTTAACATCTGCTTTTTCATTAGCGGAGTTTTACCTGGGTCAATTACAATATATGATGCAAAATACAAAACCTTTTCAAGAATTCTTGGTGAAAGGTCAAGTAGTAGCCCCATTCTACTTGGTATTCCCTTGAAATACCAGATATGAGATACGGGAGCTGCAAGCTCTATATGCCCCATACGCTCACGACGAACCTTTGAGCGAGTAACCTCAACGCCACAACGGTCGCATACAATGCCTTTATAACGAATTCTTTTATACTTGCCACAATGACATTCCCAGTCCTTTTGAGGACCAAAGATACGCTCACAAAACAAACCATCTTTTTCTGGTTTTAGTGTTCTATAATTTATAGTTTCTGGCTTTTTAACTTCACCGTGTGACCACTCACGAATTTTCGACGGTGATGCAAGCCCTATTTGGATTGCTTCAAAATTATTATATTCAAGCAAAATATTCAGCTCCTTCTATAATTTGGATCTTACACTAATTTTCTTTTAAAATGCTATTAAATTTTTCGAGATAATTTTTCGTTAGGTTAGGCGCAGGTTCTTTTGAATACTGTATGTATTCAAAAGGTTCTGCAACGACACATAGCGGAAAATTAGCCGTAAAATGAATAGCCATTTTAACGGGAATTAGTGTTCATTTGTACTATATTAAAACATCGTCATCATCAAAATCCAATTCCTCGTCTTCGCTTTCGTCAAAGTCAACTACCGAAATGTCTTTATCAAAATCGTCATCGAAAATTTCTTCTTCTTCGGTGGAAGAATCACCAAGAATTACGTCAACGATATCGTCTTCTGTTATCTGCACACCAACACCTGTAAGAGGTGGTGTATCGCCTAAAAGACCTGGTGTGTCGCCGAGAACTATTTCCCTTACAACGTAATCATCTTCTTCGTCAACGCTTTCAGTAATTGGAATCTCTACCCCATTTTCATCCAGCACTTTAACGTCGAGTAGCAAGCTTTGTAGCTCTTTTATTAAAACCTTAAATGACTCTGGAACGCCTGGTTGTGGTATGTTTTCTCCTTTTACTATTGCTTCATACGTTTTAACACGCCCAACAACGTCATCTGATTTAACAGTTAGAATTTCTTGAAGAGTGTATGCAGCGCCATAAGCTTCAAGCGCCCAAACTTCCATCTCTCCGAAACGTTGTCCACCAAACTGTGCTTTACCACCAAGTGGTTGTTGTGTTACAAGCGAGTAAGGACCAGTTGAACGAGCGTGAATTTTATCATCAACCAAATGGGCAAGCTTTAAGTAATACATATAACCAACAGTTACTCTGTTATCAAA
>CAYVWT010000021.1:16100-21713 GCA_964455565.1 uncultured Clostridiaceae bacterium
GTACCGTCTGGTAGGAATGGCATATCCTCTTCTGGAAGAATTCTGGAAATAACACCCTTGTTACCATGACGACCAGCCATTTTATCACCAACGCTTATTTTACGTCTTTGTGCGATATAACAACGTACTAATTGATTAACACCTGGTGGCAATTCGTCACCATTTTGGCGTGTAAATATTTTAACGTCAACAATTATTCCTGCCTCACCGTGAGGAACTTTTAATGACGTATCACGAACTTCTCTTGCTTTTTCTCCGAATATTGCACGAAGCAAACGTTCTTCGCTTGTAAGCTCTGTTTCACCCTTTGGTGTAACCTTACCAACAAGTATATCGCCTGGGCGAACCTCGGCACCGATACGGATAATACCACGCTCGTCAAGATCACGAAGTGCATCCTCGCCAACATTTGGTATATCACGAGTAATGTCCTCTGCGCCAAGCTTTGTGTCCCGTGCCTCACACTCGTATTTCTCTATATGAATTGATGTAAATACATCTTCTTTAACAAGCTTTTCATTGATAAGAATAGCATCCTCATAGTTATAGCCTTCCCAAGTTAAAAAGCCCATTAAGATGTTCTTACCAAGTGCAATTTCACCATTTTGAGTTGAAGGACCATCTGCAATAATATCTCCAACCTTAACTGCTTCGCCTCTTTCAACTATTGGCTTTTGGTTTATACAAGTTCCCTGATTTGAGCGCTTATATTTAAGTAGTTTATATTTATCAAGCTGACCGTCTTCTGTTTTAATAATAATTTCTTGTGATGAAACCTTATGAATTACGCCATTTGTCCTTGCAAGAACAACAGTTCCAGAATCCTTAGCTGCTTTATATTCCATACCAGTACCAACGATTGGAGATTGTGACCTTAAAAGTGGCACAGCTTGACGTTGCATATTTGAACCCATTAGCGCACGGTTAGCATCATCATTTTCAAGGAACGGAATCATCGCTGTCGCAACTGATACAATTTGCTTTGGCGAAATATCCATATAATCTATATTTTTTGCTTCAACTTCTAATATTTTATCAAGATACCTTGCGGTAACATTTTTATGTGTAAACTTGCCATCTGCATCAAGAGGCTCATTAGCCTGAGCTATAACAAATTCATCCTCTACATCTGCTGTCATATAAACTGTTTCTGCTGTTACAGCGCCAGTTTTTTTGTCAACCTTACGATATGGCGTTTCAATAAAACCATACTCATTTACACGAGCAAAGGTTGAAAGTGATGATATAAGACCGATGTTTGGTCCTTCTGGGGACTCAATCGGACACATTCTACCATAATGAGAGTGATGAACGTCACGAACCTCAAAGCCAGCACGTTCTCTTGAAAGACCACCAGGCCCAAGCGCTGATAAACGACGCTTATGCGTCAGCTCTGCAAGTGGGTTTGTTTGATCCATAAATTGCGAAAGCTGTGATGAACCAAAGAATTCTTTTATCGCAGCAGAAACTGGACGTATGTTAATTAGTGTTTGAGGAGTAACCACGTCTAAGTCTTGTATTGTCATACGTTCACGAACAACACGCTCCATACGAGCAAGACCAATTCTAAATTGGTTTTGCAAAAGCTCACCAACTGAACGAAGCCTACGATTACCTAAATGGTCAATATCGTCTGTTGTGCCAATAGCGTATGCAAGGTTTATTTGATAATTCACTGATGATAAAATGTCATCAAGGCGAATATATTTAGGAATAAGCTCGTCAAGGTTATCAATTATTGCTTCTTTAATATCCTCAGCTGTTGTATTGTTTGCAAGAATTTCTTCAAGCACAGGAAGATACACACGCTCTTTTATTTCAAGCTCTGCTATGTCAAAATCGACATAGTTTTTAAGGTTTACCATTTTGTTAGAAAAAATAACTGCTTCTCTTCCGTCTACCTCAACAACAACACGATTTACATCGTTATCTTCAATTTCATACGCCTTTTCACGTGTAAGCTTCTCGCCTGCTTTTGCAAGGATTTCACCAGTTACTGGGGAAACAACATCCTGTGCAAGAGTTTGCCCTGTAATACGATTTGAAATGGCTAACTTTTTATTAAATTTATAACGTCCAACCTTTGCAAGGTCATATCGTTTTGGGTCAAAAAACAGTGATTTTATAAGGGATTGTGCAGATTCAACAGTTGGTGGCTCACCCGGACGCAACCTTTTGTAAACCTCAATTAAGCCCTCCTCGTATGAACGAGTGCTATCTTTTTCTAATGTTACAAGTAATTGCTCGTCACTACCAAACATTTCTATAATCTCTTGGTCAGTTCCAAGACCTAATGCACGAAGTAAAACTGTAGATGGTATTTTGCGAGTTCTATCAATACGAACAGAAACAATATCGTTTGAATCTGTTTCATATTCAAGCCACGCACCACGATTAGGTATAACAGTGTTAGAATATAATTCTTTACCTGTTTTGTCGTGCTGCATTGAATAGTATATACCAGGTGCACGAACAAGCTGACTTACCACGACACGCTCGGCACCGTTGATGATAAATGTACCTTGGTCGGTCATCAATGGGAAGTCCCCCATAAATATTTCTTGCTCTTTAACTTCGCCGGTTTCCTTATTAATAAGATGAACCTTAACACGAAGCGCAGCAGCGTATGTTGCATCACGTTCCTTACTCTCTTCAACAGAGTATTTAGGCACGTTATCAAGCGAATAATCAACAAATTCCAAGATTAAGTTTCCTGAAAAATCTGTGATATGAGAGATATCGTGAAACACCTCTCCTAACCCTTCGGCTAAAAACCACGAGTAAGAATTTTTCTGTATTTCGATAAGGTTTGGCATGTCCAAACACTCACCGATTTTTGAATAACTCATCCTTGTATTTTTGCCAAGTTGAATAGGATGTACCATAAAACCAATCACCTCATTAAAATTTATGGGCAAACAACCGCAGAATCTCTGCAATGCGTTTATTTTTTGTCACAAAAATCCATATTACCCCTTATAGTCAGATAATAATGTTACCACAATGAAAACTACTTGTCAAGAAAAATTTAGATAAAATATAATTTTTTGTATTAATGCAAAAAAACTGCCAACAAGACACCTTGTTGGCAGTTTAATAATCATACTATTCTACTCTTTGTACATCTGCGCCTAAGCCATTTAATTTCACATCAAAGTTATAGTATCCACGCTCGATATGTTCAATATCACTTATTTCGGTTTCACCCTCTGCACTGAGGCCTGCAACCACAAGCGCTGCGCCTGCCCGCAAATCCGTCGCTTTAACCTGCGCCCCTGTAAGCTTTTTTATACCCTCAATAACTGCTGTTCTGCCCTCTATTTTAACATTTGCACCCATACGCTTTAATTCTGGTATATGCATAAAACGATTTTCAAATATCGTTTCTATTACCATACTCGTTCCGTCTGCTACCGTCATCATCGATGTATATGGTGCTTGCATATCTGTTGGAAAGCCTGGATATGGCAGGGTTTTTATGTCGACTGCTTTTGGTTTATTGGTTGCATCTACTATTATATGGCTATCGCCCTCGGTTACTAAAATTCCAGATTCACGCATTTTTGCGGTTATTGGTTTTAGGTGGTCTGGCATAATATTATTTATTCTAACCTTGCCACCTGTTATTGCCGCCGCCGCCGCAAAGGTTCCTGCTTCTATTCGGTCTGGTATAACTGTGTGGCTTCTGCCCTTTAATTCTTTAACTCCGTTTATTCTTATTGTATCTGTGCCTGCACCAATTATATTTCCACCCATTATATTAATGTAATTTGCTAAATCAACAATTTCTGGCTCGACTGCTGCATTTTCTATAATGGTTTGACCATTGGCAAGAGAAGCCGCCATTATCAAATTTTCCGTTGCACCTACACTTGGGAAGTCTAAGTATATTCTTGTTCCGTTTAGTTTTTTGCACCTTGCTTCAATATAGCCATGCCCCTGAGTTATTTTTGCACCCATTGCCGCAAGCCCTTTAAGGTGCAAATCCACTGGGCGAGTTCCAATTTGGCAACCACCAGGAAGTGAAATTTTAACCTTTCCAGTTCGTGCGAGAAGTGGACCAATAACTAAAAATGATGCCCTAAGCTTGCTTACCATTTCATAAGAAGCAACGTCGCTTTGTGGCTTTTCACAGCACACCTTAATAGCGCCATTAACCTCTTGAACCACCGTTGCGCCAAGGCAGCTTAGTAGGTCACGCATATTTTGTATATCAAGTAGCTGTGGCACATCATTAATTATTGAACAACCGTCAGCAAGCAGGGTTGCTGCAAGAATTGGCAACGCAGAATTTTTAGAGCCACTTATGGTAACGCTTCCATTTAGTGGCGCAGAATTTGAAACAACAAATTTTGACATAAAATATCCCCTCACAATGTAATATTATAATTATTACCTTGTTTAGAGGGGATTATTCTAACCTAAAATTATTTTGTAAATATCGTTAAGTGGCAGCCCACTCTTCTTTGCAAGCTCGACTGCGCTTTCATATTCTGGGGAAATTTGCTTTTCGCCATTAACTGTGCGGATTTTCACCTGTGCCTTGCCATATATTGTGTCTACTGTTGAAGCTTCCCTTGGAAGAACCGTTCTATCCGCTATATATCGCCTTATTCCAAGCGTTGAGGTTTCTTCAAAAATTATTTTTTCAAATTTTTCATAATCCTCACAAAGCACTGACAGCATATATGCAGGGCGGTTTTTCTTCATATAAATTGGCGTATAAAAGGCATCTAATGCACCATTTTCCATAACCCTTTGCATTGTATAGCCAAGAATTTCCGCCGTTGTATCATCAATATTTGTTTCAAGCACATATATTTTTTGTTCTGCCCCTGTTTCACCTAAAATTAGGCGCAAAACATTTGGTATTTCAAAATTTTTAGTACCTGCGCCATAACCAATTTTCTGTGGTACAATTGCAGGGAATGCTGTAAATTCACTTGCAAGCTCTGCCACTATTGCCGCACCCGTTGGAGTTATCATTTCACCCTCTATTTCGCAAATTTTAAGCGCAACCCCTCTATCTGCAAAAATTTCTACCGTTGCAGGAACTGGAACTGGAATTTTCCCATGCTGACATTTCACAAAGCCACAGCCATCACGCATTGGGCTTGCTATTATTTTGTCTGGCTTTATGTAGTCTATGCAAATTGCCGTGCCAATTATATCTACCAAGCTGTCCACTGCACCAACCTCGTGGAAATGCACATCATAAAGCGCAACATTATGCACCTTTGCCTCTGCATTTGCAACACGAAAAAATATTGCTTTGGATATTTTCTTTACATTATCATCAAGTGCCGAGCTATCGATTAAATCATTAACCTCTTTTAAGCCGATATGGTGGTGATGGGTATGCGAAGCTATTACATCAACCTTTGTGGCACTTATACCATTTTTCACAGCCCTACCAATTACTATTTCGTAATTATGCAAATGTACTTTTTTCATTTCATTTATAAGATATTCACCATCAACACCTAAATCTACAAATGCGCCTAAGGTCATATCACCACTTATTCCTGAAAAACAGTCAAAATATAGTATTTTCATAGTACCCTCACAGTTGATTTATTGTTGAAGCTAAATACCCAGCTCCAAAACCATTAT
>CAYVWT010000022.1:0-19602 GCA_964455565.1 uncultured Clostridiaceae bacterium
TGCTGAATTAAAATTTTTAAGGTTAATTAATGCTGTTTTTGCGAGCTCTGCATGTTGATTTTTACAATCAGTGTTACAACGCTAATGGTGATAATAGGAAAAATGATACTTGCTTGTACAAAAGCATAAAAATAACTATCTTTTCCAAATTGAAATCCATTTAGGTAAGTTATGCTTATTACTCTAAAAAATACAGATAATAAAATCAATAAACACATTAATAGATATGTCTTTAGTAAATGTGCTTTGTAATTTTTGAAAACAATATAATTAATAACAATTATATACATCATAAAGCCCAGCCCTATAAACATAGTAAAATTATCAATAACATTACCGCATATTAAAGTTAATGCTATGATTACATAAGTTTTCAAATATATCTTTTTGTTATTTTTTTCTTCGACATCTCTTAAAGATAAAGAAATAATTATTAATACAGATACTAGATATAGAAAACTTCTAATGATCAGAATATTAATTTTCGAAAAAACCGCACCAAAACTCAAATTAAGCATTACTTCAACTAGAACTGGTGCTAAGTTTATTATTAGTCTTTTAAACACCCCAAACACTCTCCCTAAAAACAGATTAAGTAGACGAACACGAACACAAGGGGACGGTTCTTTTGTGTCCTAATTTTTGCTTAAATATTGCGAAATTGTGGTTATAATGCTGTTACATTACACCCATTTACATAGCCTAATAATTCTATAAATGAGGGCACATTGTTCCCCTCCTCTGCCACCTTTGCGTTTGCGCAGGAGGTTGCGAGGATTAGCTGGTTTGAAAAGTCAAGCCCTTTCATATATCCGTGGCACATTCCTGCTAAAAACGCATCTCCTGACCCTACTGTTGAAACCACCTCTACATTTGGAGGTGTGATTTTGTATGCCTCGTCTTTCGTTACCCCTATTGCTCCACCTCCACCTAAGGTTACAACAACGCATTTTACACCGTTTTTCTCTATTATTCCTCGTGCTTGTATTAAAACCTCTTCCTCTGTTAAGGTTTTTTTGCCAAACATATCTGCAAACTCTTTAAGGTTTGGCTTTAAGCAATATGGTGAAGCTTTTATTGCCTCTTTTAGTAGCGTTCCTCCACAATCTAAAAATACAGGCTTTTCATATTTATTTGCAATAGTAATAAGGTCAAAATATATTCTTTTTGACATAGACGGCAAAATACTTCCACTTATAACAACTATACTACTTTTTTCCATATAGCTTTCATATTTCTTCATAAATTCATTAAGCTGGGCATCACTCACAGGCGAACCAACTTCGTTTACCTCGGTCACTTTTTTTGTATTCATATCCATTATTTTTATGTTTAGCCTGCTGTTTTCATCTACACGGACTAAATCCTCATTTATTCCCTCTGCTGTAAGCTCGCTAAGCAACATTTCTCCGTTTTGCCCACCAACGAACCCCAAAACGCAGGTTTCCCTGCCTAATTGGGTTACTACCCTTGATACATTTATACCCTTACTGCCTGCATTATATATTATTCTTGTTGCTCTATTTAGCTCGAATGGCTCAAAATCTTTCACGATATATGTTTTATCTACTGATGGATTTATTGTTACTGTTGTTATCATAGCCCTTCTCCCCCCCTTTTATTACCATATTATATAACTTTTTATCCACTTTTGCAAACTTTTTTCTTGAATATATAAATAAATATTGAACTTATACAAATAATATATTATAATGTATATAGATTATACTTTGTTGGGGTTTCCTTAACGATTATAATACCATCCGTACTAGCTTGGGGGGTAGCGGTCCCCTATGCCCATAATCCGCTATAATGGGGGCGAACGCTCTCCTGCAAATTATTTGTTCCATGGTCTGACCTATTCAATTAGTGTTGAGAGCTTGGTCCTGTGCAATAAAAAGCTGTGAACCTCGTCAGGTCGGGAACGAAGCAGCGATAAGCAGATATTTTTATGTGCCACAGGGTTGCCAGGTTTGAGCTATTTTGTTTAGGTATCGCTTGTGTCTTTAACTTAATGGAGAGCCGTACGGTTAGAAAAAAGTTGCAAAGCAACTTGCTTGCAAGCAAGCCCCTCAATGGGGTGAAGATTGCTTGCGTGAGGAAATTACTAAGTACTTCTAAAATTTAGTAATTTTCAAGGTAATTTCCTAGCAATTAATATGATTTTTTTTGGGTGTTGTGCTAGTCTGTTCATAAACAGCCATGCTAACACCTTTTAATAATTTAGATAAACAATCAAGGAGGGCATTATGGCGTATCAAGCAATTTACCGTAAGTGGCGTCCACTGACGTTTGAAGATGTTGTTGGTCAAACACATATTACGGATACTTTAAAAACTGAATTAACAACCAACAGAGTTGCTCACGCATACCTTTTTTGTGGAACTCGTGGGACTGGAAAAACCACAACTGCTAAGATACTTAGCCGTGCTATAAATTGCGAAAATCAGCTTGCTAACGGAAACCCTTGCAATAAATGTGCAAGCTGCCGTGGCATACTTAGTGGCTCTATTATGGACGTTGTAGAAATTGACGCTGCATCTAACAATGGCGTTGACAATATTCGTGACCTTCGTGATGAAATTGCATACACTCCTGCAAATGTTAAATTTAAAATTTATATTATAGATGAGGTTCATATGCTTTCACCTGGGGCTTTTAACGCTCTGCTTAAAACCCTTGAAGAGCCACCTTCTCACGCTGTTTTCATTCTTGCTACTACCGAGCCACATAAAATTCCTGCTACTATTCAATCACGCTGTCAGCGTTTTGATTTTCGCAGAATTTCTGCCCACCACATTGCTGGTAGGATTGGTGAAATTACACGCAAGGATAATATTAATATAACACAAGATGCAATTCGCTTAGTTGCCGAGCTTGGTGATGGCTCTATGCGTGATGCACTTAGCATACTTGACCTTTGTAGTGGCATAACTGGTGAGATAACTCGAGGGGATATTGAAAATGTTGCAGGAATTGTTGATAAAACTGTTCTGCACAGTATTGCAAGTGCATTAATTACTGGTAACACCTCGCAGGCTATTGTTTTGGTTAACAAAATGATAGTTATGGGGCGTGATGTTGGCAACCTGCTTGATGAATTATTAGCTTATTTTAGAGAGCTTATGATTTGCAAAATAATGGACAACCCTGAAGAAGTTTTGGACAAGGCAACCGAGGATTTATTATTAAGCAAAGCCCTTGCAAATGCTACATCAAATGAAAAAATTCTGCACACAATTCGTCTTCTTGCTGATACTGTTTCGGTTTGTAAATATTCCACAAACCCACGAATTATGTTAGAGGCTACTTTTGTAAAGATATGCAACCCACAGCTTGATTCTACGAATGAGGCTTTTGCTGTGAGGCTTAAAAATATTGAAAATGGTGTTACTTCACCTGTGATTGCTCCTATTACTATTCAAGAACCAGTTCCAGAGCCTGTTTTTGAGGAAATTATAGAGCCAGTTGCAGAAGCTATTCCAGCACCACCTATTTCTATAACCGACACGTTAAAGTGGGAAAGCATTATTGATTCCATTAGTACGCACAGCCCTGGTCTTTGCCATCTGTTAAGAGGTAGCAGGGGCGAATTTGTACACGATACCTTATACATAACCTTTGAAAGTGACGTATTTAGAGATTTGGTAAAAAACAATCAATCTCTTGTTGATATACTTAAAGAAGTTATTGGTGGGCGTTCGTTAAAGCTTGTTACAGCTGACGAGCAATCGAAAATAAAAAATGTTGATAGAAAAGACCCATTAGATGAAATAATGGCTTTTGATGGACAATTAGAACAAATGACAATATTATAATTAATAATAACATTATAGAATGGAGATTACAAAAATGGCAAAGAATAAATTTGGTGGTATGGGCGGTATGGGCAATATGAATAATATGTTAAAGCAAGCCCAAAAAATGCAAGCCGATATGGAAAAAATGCAGGCAGAGCTTGACGAAAAAACAGTTGAGGCAACCTCTGGCGGTGGTGCTGTAACCGTTACTGTTACTGGCAAAAAGGAGCTTACTTCTATAAAAATTAACCCAGCAGCTTGTGACCCTGATGATGTTGAAATGCTTGAGGATTTAATTATGGTTGCTGTTAATGATGCTATTAAAAAAGCCGAAGAAATGACTTCTTCTGAAATGGGCAAAATAACAGGCGGAATGAATATTCCAGGTTTATTTTAATTATGGACTATTATGTTGCACCTCTTGCACGCTTAATAGAACAATTTGAAAAATTGCCCGGCATTGGTCATAAAACTGCACGTCGCTTGGCTTTTTTCGTGCTTGATTCGTCTGATAACGAGGCAAGCCAATTTGCTGACGCTATTACATCAGCTAAACATCTTGTAAAATATTGTGGAGTTTGCCAAAATATGACTGATACTGATGTATGTTCTATTTGTGAAAGCACAAGGCGTGATAAGTCTATTATTTGTGTTATGCAAAGCCCAAAGGACGTTATTTCTCTTGAAAAAACAAGGGAATATAATGGCTTGTACCACGTTTTACACGGTGCTATTTCACCTATGGACGATATAGGCCCAGAGGATATAAAAATTGCAGAGCTTTTAAAACGTATGCAGGATGACACAGTTAAAGAAGTGATTATGGCAACTAACCCTAATATTGAGGGTGAGGCAACAGCAATGTACATATCTAAACTAATTAAGCCACTTGGTGTAAAGGTTACAAGAATTGCCCATGGTGTGCCTGTTGGTGGAGATTTGGAATATGCAGATGAAGTTACCTTAACAAGAGCCATTGAAGGCAGACGGGAAATGTAAGCCTGAAAGGCTTTCCATATATGCATATTTTTTCCCACGCAGTAGAAATGGAGATAGCTATGAGTTTAATTAATACAGAAGAAACAAAAGAAAAAGCAGTATTAGTTGGTGTTCACACGGGTAGAATGGATTACCTTAACGACTGTACAGAGGAGTCTATGATTGAGCTTGCTCTCCTTGCAGACACAGCAGGCGCAGAGGTTATAGGTAGCTTTGTGCAGAACAGACCAAATATCGACAGAGCAACCTATATTGGCGAGGGCAAGGCAGAGGAAATTAGGATATTTTGCGAGGATAATGGCGCAGATGTTGTAATTTTTGATGATGAGCTTACTCCGTCACAGGTTAGAAACCTTGAAAAGATGATTGACCACCACGTTATTGACCGAAGTGCACTAATTATGGATATTTTTGCATCGAGTGCAAAAACTCGTGAGGGTAAGCTTCAAGTGGAGCTTGCTCAGCTTAGGTATTTCCTGCCTCGGCTTACTGGTTCATTCGTTAATTTATCTCGTCTTGGTGGTGGTATTGGTACTCGTGGGCCTGGTGAAACTAAGCTTGAAACAGACAGAAGGCATATTAGAAACCGCCTTACAATTATAAAGGACCAAATTGACGAGGTGCAGAAAAACCGTGATACCCAACGCAGACAGCGTGTTAAAGAGGGTGTTCAACAAATTGCAATTGTTGGCTATACCAACGCTGGCAAATCTACACTTTTGAACTTTCTAACCGATGCCGGCGTTTTGGCAGAAAATAAGCTTTTTGCTACGCTTGACCCAACTGCAAGAAAACTACTTCTTCCAGATGGCACAAACGCACTACTTATTGACACTGTTGGTTTTATTAGAAAGCTTCCACATCACCTTATTAAGGCATTTAAATCTACCCTTGAGGAGGCAATGCTTGCTGACGTTTTAATTCACGTTGCAGATGCTTCTTCCCCAGATGTTAACGATAATATTACTGTTGTTGAGGCACTTATCGAGCAATTAAAAGCATCGGATAAGCCTACAATTACAGTTTATAATAAAATGGATATTAAAGAAACAGATGCAATTCTTCCTCCACGCCCAAATTCACTTGGAATTAGCGCTAAAACTGGCGCAGGGATTGATAAATTACTGGATATGCTAACCGAGGTTATGCCCGAAAGGCGCAAGCGTGTTGAGGTTTTAATACCATATAACAAAGGAAATGTCGTTGCACAAATACACGATTTTGCAAGAATAAATAGCGAAACCCACACAGAAAATGGAACCTTGATGGACATTATTGTAGATACTAAGGGTCTTAGCATTGTGAGTGAGTATATTGTTTAATTACAGAACGGTTAAAAAACAGGCACACGCTGAAATAATTGAAAAGAAATCTCGCTTTATTGCACACATTCTTCCTATTACAGCCGAGCAACATGCGATAGATTTTATACAAATGCAAAAATCAAAATATTACGACGCATCACATAATGTGTATGCGTACATACTTCGTGAGAATAATATCCAAAGATATTCTGATGACGGCGAGCCTTCTGGCACGGCAGGAATTCCAACACTTGATGTTATTCGTAAGGAAAACCTTGTTGATGTTTGCATTGTTATTACAAGATATTTCGGTGGCACATTACTTGGTGCAGGTGGGCTTGTGCGTGCGTACACAAAGGCGGCTAAAGCTGGCATTGATATTGCAGGAATTTTGGAGCGAAAGCTTTGCTATGAATATACAGTTACTGCAGATTATACCTTACTTGGCAAAATTCAAAATGAAGCAGTAAACTTTGGCTGTGTTTTTGGAGAAGTGGAATACAAAGAAAATGTTGTGCTAACTTTTTTTGTTCCACATAATATTACTGGCTTTGAAGAAAAAATGATAGATATAACAAACGGCCGTGCTATAATAACAAAAGGATTAGAGGGGCGATTTATTGATGCTAACTGATATTGAAATAGCACAGCAGGCAAAAATTTTGCCAATTAAAGATGTTGCAGAAACCCTTGGAATTACAGAGGACGAGCTTGAATATTACGGTAAATACAAGGCAAAATTGTCTGACGAGCTATGGGACAGGGTTAAAGGTAATAATGATGGTAAGCTAATTTTAGTTACTGCAATTAACCCAACACCAGCAGGCGAGGGCAAGACTACTACAACTGTTGGGCTTGGACAAGCCTTTGCTAAAATTGGCAAACGTGCAATTATTGCACTTCGAGAACCGTCGCTTGGCCCAGTTATGGGTGTTAAGGGTGGTGCGGCAGGCGGTGGCTATGCACAGGTTGTGCCTATGGAGGATATAAACCTTCATTTTACTGGTGATATGCACGCTATTTCATCTGCAAATAACCTACTTTGTGCTATGCTTGACAACCACATTCAACATGGTAATAAGCTTAAAATTGACGTTAGGCATATTCCTTTTAAGCGTGTTGTTGATATGAACGACAGGGCACTTCGTAATATTTTAGTTGGTCTTGGTGGGAAAATCAATGGCGTTCCTCGTGAGGATGGCTTTATGATTACTGTTGCCTCTGAGGTTATGGCAATACTTTGCCTTTCAAAGGATTTGGCAGATTTAAAAAGCAGACTTGGAAAAATTATTGCAGCGTATGATGAAGATGGTAACCCTGTTACTGCTGATGATTTACAGGCAAGTGGTGCAATGGCGCTTTTGCTTAAAGATGCGATTAAGCCAAACCTTGTGCAGACGCTTGAAAATACACCTTGCATTATGCACGGTGGCCCTTTTGCAAATATTGCGCATGGTTGCAACAGTATTAGGGCGACAAGGCTTGCGTTAAAGCTTGCTGATTACTGCATTACAGAGGCTGGCTTTGGTGCTGATTTGGGCGCTGAAAAATTCTTTGATATAAAATGTAGGCTTGGTGGGTTAACTCCAAGCGCTGTTGTGCTTGTTGCCACTGTTCGTGCGCTCAAATATAATGGTGGTGTACATAAATCAGCCCTTAAAAACGAAAATTTGGCGGCACTTGAAAAGGGTATTGTAAACCTTGCTGCCCACATTGATAACATAAAAAAATATGGCAAGGATTTGCCTTGCATTGTCGCAATTAACCTATTCGACACCGATACAAAGGCAGAGCTTGACTATATAGCTAATTTTTGCAAGGAAAATGCCGTTAAATTTGCTACATCAAGAGTATTTGCTGATGGTGGCGAGGGTGGAGTTGAGCTTGCACAAATTGTTGCTGATTGTGCTGATGAAAAATCTGAATTTAATGTTTTATACCCAAATGAGCTTTCAATTAAGGATAAAATTAAAAAAGTTGTTACTGATATATATGGTGGTAGTGGCGCCTTATATACTGCTGGTGCAGAAAAATCAATCGCACGTTTAACAGAGCTTGGCTTCGCAAATATGCCAATTTGTATAGCGAAAACGCAGTATTCGCTAAGTGATAACCCTTTGCTACTTGGCAGACCAACTGGCTTTACTGTTACAGTTAGGCAGGTAAGCGTTTCTGCTGGCGCAGGGTTTATAGTTGTGCTAACTGGTGACGTAATGACTATGCCTGGGCTTCCAAAGGTGCCATGTGCAAACTGCATTGATATTCTCGAAAATGGCGAAATTACGGGGTTGTTTTAATGCTAAAATTAATTTCACAGAGCGAAAATGATACCTTTAACATAGGCAAAGAGGTTGGTAGCAAGCTAAAAAGTGGTGATATTGTTGCCTTTTTTGGAGATTTAGGCGCAGGAAAGACAGCGCTTACTCGTGGCATTGCCTCCTCCTTTGGCATTGACAATATTCACAGCCCAACCTTCACACTTGTTAATGAATATTATGGCGAAAGCCTTAACATTTATCATTTTGATGCATACAGGATTGATTCAGCTGGTTGGATTGATTCTGGCTTTGATGAATATTTATATGCAGGGGGAATTTGCATTATTGAATGGGCAGAAAATTTGGCAGATATTTTGCCACCAGAGGCGATAAAAATTACTATTTCAACAGATTTACAAAAGGGCGAATGTTATAGGGATATTAAAATAGAGGGTGAGAACTATTGAAAATTTTGGCTGTTGACAGTTGTAGTCAGGTTGCAACCTGTGCATTGCTTGTCGATGATGTATTAATTTCAGAATTTGTGCTTAATGATAAAAAAACTCATTCTATAAAGCTGCTGCCTCAAACCCAGCAGATGCTTTTAGTTACTGGGCTTGATGTTTGCGATATTGACTATTTTGCCTGCACAGTTGGGCCTGGCTCTTTTACTGGTCAGCGAATTGGTGTTTCTACTGTCAAGGGGCTTGCACACGCTACAAATAAGCCAACCGTTGGTATTTCATCGCTTGAGGCTATGGCGCATAATATTACCTATACCGACCTTTTAATTTGCCCAATTATGGATGCAAGGCGTGAGCAAGTGTATACTGCCACATTTAAGTGGGAAAATGGTGAACTTATTTATATAGAAACTGACAGGGCAATGGCGCTTTCTGATTTATTAGACGAATTAAAGGATAAACCAGTTATTTTTTTAGGTGATGGTGTGCCTGTTTTTAAACAGAAAATTATTGAAACACTTGGAGAAAGCGCACATTTTGCACCAGACCATCTTTTACATCTACGTGGTGGTAGCGTTGCATACTGTGCTAAAAAATATATTGAACAAGGTAAGATTTGCAATTATAGTGATTTACAACCAACATATTTAAGACTGTGTCAAGCAGAAAGAGAATTAAAGGAGAGAATGACATTATGAAAATAGGAATAGGAAGCGACCATGGTGGTTTTGAGCTTAAAACCCAATTAAAGAAATACCTTGTAGACAAGGGCATTGAATTAAAAGAATATGGCACAATTGATGGTGAATCAATTGACTATCCTGACGTTGCTACTGACGTTTGCGAAAAAGTGGTAGACGGTGAGCTTGATTGTGCTATTTTAGTATGTGGTACAGGCATTGGAATTAGCATAGCTGCGAATAAGGTATGTGGTATTCGTGCCGCACACGTTACAGATTCATATTCTGCAAGAATGGCAAGGGAGCATAATGATGCGAATGTTATTTGCCTTGGTGGCAGGATAACAGGGGTTGAAATTGCATACGACATTGTTAATGCGTATTTAGGCGCACAATTTCAAGGTGGCAGACATCAAACACGAGTTGATAAAATAATGAGCATAGAGGAGTGAAGTAATGAAAAGACGTGACAAGCACAACTACTACTTAGACATTGCAGAAACTGTTATAGAAAGAGGAACTTGTTTAAGGCGCAATTATGGTGCGATTATCGTTAAGAACGATGAAATTATTTCAACAGGATATACTGGTGCACCCCGTCGCAGAAGAAATTGTCAAGACTTAGGCAATTGCAGGCGTGAAACACTAAATATTCCTCGTGGGGAACGCTATGAGCTTTGTCGCTCGGTGCACTCCGAGGCAAACTGCATTATTAGCGCTTCAAGGCGAGATATGTTAGGTAGTGTTATGTATTTAGTTGGCAAAAATATGGCAACCGGTGAGGTTGTGCCAGATGCTTCAAGCTGTGCTATGTGCAAAAGGCTGATAATAAACGCTGGAATTGACAAGGTCGTTGTTCGCAATAGCGCAGATGAATATACTGTTATCGAGGTTCAAAGCTGGATTGACCAAGACGAAACTCTTACAGATACTCTCGGTTATTAATACATATTAGTACATAATGTTTTAATATCTACATATTACCTTCTTTTTGTCGAAACTTTTGGAACGATTATTTACCATTTATTGTAAATTTATGGTATAATGTTCTCATAAGAAGCATACGAAAAAGGAGTGTTAATTGTGGAAGTTATGTCTATGTTCAAAATTAACGAAAAGCGCAATAAGTTAATGGAAATTCCAATAAAAGATATTGTAGCAAACCCTCATCAGCCACGAAAAATATTTATAGACCAAACTATTACCGAGCTTTCTGAATCGATTGTTCAATATGGGCTTATTCAGCCGATTACAGTTAGGCGCAATAGTAATTCAAAGTTTGAGCTTATTGCTGGCGAACGTAGGCTTAGGGCGTGCACATTGGCTAATTTTAAAACTATTACTGCAATTGTTATTGATGTTGATAGCTGTGATAGTGCGGCGCTTGCTCTTATCGAAAATTTGCAGCGTGAAAACCTTAATTACATTGATGAGGCAGAGGGTTATAGCAACCTTATTATGGATTTCGGGCTTACACAGGACGAGCTTGCAAGCAAGGTTGGGAAAACACAGGCGACAATTGCAAATAAGCTTCGAATTTTAAAGCTTAGCCCACATATTAAAAAGATTTTACGTGACAATGAACTGACCGAACGCCATGCAAGGGCGCTACTTCGGTTAGATGACGAAGAGGAACAAATAAAAGCGCTTAATGTTATTTGTATGCGTACGCTAAATGTTAAGCAAACGGATGAGCTTATTGAGGCTATGATACTTCCAAAACAACGTGAGAGAAACCCACAAAATAAGCCAATTCGTATTTTTAAGGATATTCGGATATTCGTTAACACAATAAAGCAAGCAGTTGATATGATGAAGCTTTCAGGAATTAATGCTGTTTCTGAAAAGGTTGAAAACGAAGAATATATTGAATATACTGTAAGAATTCCTAAGTAATAAAAAGTGTCATTATGAAAATTCATAATGACACTTTTTTATTAATAAAAGCAGGAAAAAAAATACTTTTGTTGTATATATATAATATAAGGAAACGCTGATTAATTCAAAGGCTTTGAAAAATTTTAGGCGAGCCGGCGAAAAAACAAACGTATTGGGGGCTTTTTTTGCATCATTTTGTTGTTTTCACAGCAAAAAAAGTCTAAAGGAGTGCCAGTTTTTTCGCAAAATTTTGAAATGCTTCATTAAATCAGCGTTTCTATAGAATAAATTTTAGGGGATGGTTTAGTTTGAAAGAAAATCACTTTCAAACTAAACCTTGCTCCGCAGGAATTTATTGTCCGTGCGAAATTTTCGCCTTTGCCGAAACGCACATGGACATTCGTACCTTTTAACACCTTATCTGGCTCACGGTAAGCGTGTTGTACAACTTTAATTATTTTTTGTGAGCCAGAAAGGTTAAGGTACTTATTATGTACATATTAGCACTTAATGGTAGCCCAAATAACGAAGGAAATACAGCATTTTTGCTGAATAAGATATTAGAAAAATGTGAGGAAAATGGTGCAGATGTTGAAATGATTAGTGTTCCAGAGGCTGTTAATTCTGCTAAAACTCCGTTTTGTGGAACATGCGTTGGCGTGTGCAAGGCTGTGTGCTATGCAGGGACTGGTCTTGAAGAGGCTTATAATAAGCTTCGCCGTGCTGATGCAGTTGTTATTGGTAGCCCTGTTTATTTTGGCACAGTTTCGGCACAGCTTAAAGCATTTTTCGACAAAACACGTAAGCTAAGGGGCGAAAAAGCACTTATTGGCAAGCCCTGTGGCTGTGTTTCAGTTGGCACTTCTCGCTTTGGCGGTCAAGAAATAACCGTAAACACAATGCAGGCAATAGCACTTGTGCAGGGTATGACAATTGTTGGCGAAGGGCATAGTGAATATGATGCAGGACATCACGGAGTTTGCTCTATGAAGCCTGCAAAGGATGATGAATATGCGCTTGCTCGTTGCGAGGTGCTGGCGCTACGTCTTATTGATGAGGTGAAAAAGTAATGAGCCTACGAGAGATGACAGAGCTTAGAGAAGAACAATTTATGAGTAAATATGCTACACTTGCTAAAAACACGAGGGGTAGGGCTACCCCTATTCCTCTTGACTATATTCGCACAGAATTTCAACGTGACCGTGACAGAATTATACATAGCAAGGCATTTAGACGACTAAAACACAAGACGCAGGTATTTATAACCCCCGAGGGCGACCATTACCGCACACGCCTTACACATACCCTTGAGGTTGCTCAAATTGCAAGGACAATCGCCCGTGCGCTATGCCTTAATGAGGATTTAGTTGAGGCTATGTCTTTGGGACACGATTTGGGGCATACTCCTTTTGGGCATGCAGGCGAGGATATTCTAAACAAAATTTGCCCATACGGCTTTAAGCACTATGAACAAAGCATACGTGTTGTTGACATTTTGGAGGGTGGAACTGGAATTAACCTCACTTGGGAGGTGCGTGACGGTATTGCTAACCATACAGGCAGCAACATTGCAAGCACATTAGAGGGGCAGATACTTAAATATGCAGATAGAATTGCATACATAAACCACGATATTGATGATGCCATTCGTGGTGGTGTGCTTACGCTTGCTGATTTACCCACCTCATGCATTGATGTTCTTGGCAATGAACACTCTGGGCGTATCAACACTATGATTTTGGCAATTGTAAGTGGAAGCACAGACAAGCCTGAAATAGTTATGGAGCCTAATGTTCAATCTGCTATGATGGAACTGCGCTCATTTATGCTGAAAAATGTGTATATTGGCTCGGCTGCTAAAGGTGAGGAAGCAAAGGCAAAGGGGATAATTGAAAGGCTATATGAATATTTTGTTGAAAACCCAAACGGGCTTCCCAAAGACCACGACAATTTAGACATTCACCGTAGCGTGTGCGATTATATAGCAGGTATGACCGACCGTTATGCTATTTATAAGTATAGCGATATATTCGTTCCACGTTCTTGGCAGGTAATGTAGAATACTTATTGCGAAATATGGCAAAGATAAAATATTAGTTGTATATAAGCAGGATTTAAGAATATTATGTCGAATTAATTATTATCACGGTTATTCGAGAGGAATTTGTTATGTCATCTTACTTTCCTGATGAATTTATACAGGAGGTCATAGAAAGAAACGACATTGTTGATGTTGTTTCCCAGTATGTCAAGCTTAAACGTGGCGGTAGCACGTTAAAAGGGTTATGTCCTTTTCATAAGGAAAAGACTCCTTCTTTCTCTGTTTCTGGTGACAAACAGCTTTTTTACTGCTTTGGTTGTGCTAAGGGTGGCACAATTATCAACTTTGTTATGCAGATGGAACACCTTGATTTTGTTGAGGCTGTAAAAATGCTTGCTGAAAAGGCTGGCATTGCTATTCCTGAAACTAATGGACACACCCGAACCGACAATGCAGAGGCGAGGCTGCTTATATACAAGATAAACGCCGAGGCTGGCAGGTTTTTTTACGCACAGCTATCCACACCACAAGGCACGATTGCAAGGGAATACATTGTAAAACGTGGTCTTTCGCAGAACACAGTCAATAAATTCGGTGTTGGCTACTCACCAGAGGGAAATCACCTCTTAATCCATTTAAGAAATTTGGGCTATACTGATGAGCAGATTATTTCAAGTGGTATGGCTGTTAAAAATGATAGTGGTAACATTTATGACAGGTTTAGAAACCGTCTTATGTTTCCAATTATTGATGTTCGCAAGAACATAATCGGCTTTGGTGGCAGGGTTATGGACGATTCTATGCCCAAATACCTTAATTCGCCTGAAACCTTAGCGTTTAGTAAGAGTCATAACCTATTTGGACTTAATTTTGCAAAGGCTACAAAAGAAGATTATTTTATTTTGGTTGAGGGTTATATGGACGTTATTTCGCTTCATCAAAATGGTATTACTTCTGCTATTGCTACCTTGGGAACTGCGCTAACACCAGAGCAGGCGAGGATTATAAAGCGTATGAAAAGCGAAGTAATTATTGCTTATGATAGCGATAATGCAGGGCAAAATGCTACAAAGCGTGCAATTGAAATGCTTGCAGACGAGGGGCTAATTGTTAGGGTTCTTACGATGACTGGTAGCAAAGACCCAGATGAATATATAAAAACCAATGGTGCCGGTGCATTTAGGGAATTAATTTCTAATTCACAGGTGCAAATTGAGTATAAAATATCCAAATTGCAAGAAAAATATAACTTAGAGGTTACCGAGGACAAAATTAAGTATATCAGCGAGATTGCAAATGAATTTGTTGGCATTAAAAGTGCAGTTGAGCGTGAAATATATGTTAAAAAAATTGCAGATGAAACAGGCGTTTCTGCAAGCAGTATCCTAAGAGAAATTGACAGGCTATATGCTGTTAAGCAAAAACGGCAACAGCTTTCGGAGTTCAGAGGACAACCCTCTGTTCGTGCGCTGAAAAGCGATAACCCTGAACGTGCAAAGGTTTTAAGTGCTGAAAAAATGCTTTTAAACATTATTTGCTTCGATGGTGAAATTGCAAAAAATGTTTCAGGGCTACTAACAACCGAGGATTTTTCAGAGGATATGCACAGGCAATTATATGAATTAATTTGCTCTATTAGGAATAGTGGCGCAGAGCCAGACGTTAGGCTTATCGTTTCGCAAACGCCAAATGGTGGGGAAATTGCAGAAATTTTGCACGACGATAATAACATAGATGATAGCACGCTTGCTTCTAATCAAGCTGTTTCCATTATACTGAGCTACAGAAAAAAACGAAAGCTTTTAGAGACACTGGCAAATACTGATGTTTCACAGGCGGACAAGTTGGAGGAAATAAATGAATTGTTTGGTAAATAACGCAAAGAAAGGTTGTGCGAAATGAGTACTACAGAGAACAAAAAACAAGTTATCAAAGACCTTTTAGAGCGTGGTAAGAAAAAAGGTATGCTAAGCTACAAGGAAATTATGGATACCCTTGAAGAAATTGAGCTTGAACCCGATCAAATTGAAAAGGTTTATGAGAGCATCGAAAATATGGGTGTTGAAATAATTGGCGACATTGAAGAGGAATTAGAAGAAATCAAGCTTGAAGAAACTGAGCTTGACCTTAGTATTCCTGAGGGCATTTCTCTTGACGACCCTGTTAGAATGTACCTAAAAGAAATTGGCAAGGTGCAATTATTAACTGGTAGTGAGGAAAGCGAGCTTGCTCAACGTATGGCAGAGGGCGATATTGAGGCAAGGCGCCGCCTTGCAGAGGCTAACCTTCGTCTTGTTGTTAGTATTGCTAAACGATATGTTGGACGTGGTATGCTATTTTTGGACCTTATACAAGAGGGTAATTTAGGATTAATTAAGGCTGTTGAAAAATTCGACCACGAAAAAGGCTTTAAGTTTAGCACCTATGCTACTTGGTGGATTAGGCAGGCTATAACTCGTGCAATAGCTGACCAAGCGAGAACAATTAGAATTCCAGTTCATATGGTGGAAACTATTAACAAGCTAATTCGTGTTTCAAGACAATTATTGCAGGAATTAGGCAGGGATCCACTTCCAGAGGAAATTGCGAAAGAGATGGGGTTATCCCTTGAAAAAGTTCGTGAAATACAGAAAATAGCGCAAGAACCAGTTTCCCTTGAAACACCTATCGGTGAAGAGGAAGACAGCCATTTAGGTGACTTTATTCCTGATGATGATGCACCTGCTCCTGCAGAGGCGGCTTCATTTACACTTTTAAAGGAACAGCTTGTCGAGGTTTTATCTACCCTTACAAGCCGCGAGGAAAAGGTTTTGCGTTTGCGTTTTGGTCTTGATGATGGCAGAGCGAGGACTCTTGAAGAGGTGGGCAAGGAATTCCAAGTTACTCGTGAGCGTATTCGCCAAATCGAGGCAAAGGCACTTAGAAAGCTTAGACACCCAAGCAGAAGTAAAAAACTTAAAGATTATTTAGATTAAGAGGGGTTTTATGGCTATGGCAAATTTATCCCCTCGCCTTTTAGCAGTAGCAAAGTTAGTTCCAAAATGTTCTGTTGTTGCTGATATTGGCACAGACCACGCTTATGTTCCTATTTATCTTGTCGAAAACGGAATAGCTAATTTTGCTATTGCCTCTGACGTTGTAGAGGGGCCTGCTATGCGTGCAATGGAGAATATCGCAAAGCATAATCTTAGTGATAAAATTGACGTTCGAATTGGCAATGGGCTTGAAAAGGTTGAAAATGCAGATGTTATTATTATTGCTGGTATGGGTGGCAAGCTTATTTGTGATATAATAAGCGAAAGCAGACCAATTATTAACAGGGCACAAATGCTTATCTTGCAGCCAATGACAGCAATTTACGAGGTTCGACGGTTTTTACATATTAATAATTTTACCATTACCTATGAACACCTTGCACAAGAGGACGAAAAGGTGTATAATATAATGGTTGTCAAAAGTGGCAGTGAAATCATTGATGACGATATTAATTATCACATTGGCAAAAAGCTTATTGACAATAAAGACAGGTTGCTTAAAAAGTATATTGATAAAAAAGTTAAAGCTTTTGATGTTATGATAGAAAATATGTCTAATAGTGATGATGTTAAGCTTGCTAAAAAGATGGCGAAAATCGTCGCACTTAAACAGCGTTTTTTGCAGATTGGCGGTAATTTATAATGGTTTGTGTTCGTGATGTGATGGAGAAAATTGAACAGCTTGCACCTACAAGCCTTGCAGAGGGTTGGGATAATGTGGGCCTCCTTGTAGGAAACGAGAGCAAACAGGTTAAAAAGATAATGATTATGCTCGATGCTGACGTTAATACAATTGATGAGGCAATCGCAAATAATGTTGATTTAATCGTAACACACCACCCAGTTTTAATTAAACCAATTAACAAAATTACTGATGATAAGCTTATTAAGCTGATAAGAAATGACATCTCCCTCTACTCTGCACACACAAACCTTGACAGTGCAAATGGTGGTGTCAATGATGTTTTGGCGCAGAAATTAGGGCTTAGTAATATAAGCAATTTCCCTCTTGTTGAGAATTCAGAGCTACTTGGGCGCATTGGAGAAATTCCCGAATGTACTCTTGTTGAATTTATAAAAACTGTGAAAAAGTCACTTAACTGTGAAGTTATTAAATATGTTGGGGATAAAAACACAATTATTCGCAAGGTTGGCGTTTGTGGTGGCGGTGGTGCTGATTTTATCGCTATGGCAAAGGAGTCTGGCTGTGATGTTTTTGTTACTGGTGATGTTAAATATCATCAGGCACAGCTTGCAAATGAAATGGGCTTATGCGTTATTGATGCAGGGCATTTTGAAACTGAAAACATAATTTGTAGCGTTTTAGCAAATTATTTGCAGGATATTTTTAAAGAAATTGGGGTTTTAACCTCTAATCGTAAGGAAAGTTATTTAAAATACGAGTAAGCCAGATGATCGCGTCGAGGTATCCCCTCGACGAGGAAAGTCCGAGCTCCATAGGGCAAGGGTGCTGGGTAACTCCCAGTGAAGGCGACTTCAAGGATAGTGCAACAGAAATAGACTACCGCTTTTGTGGTACAGGTGGAAAGGTGAGGTAAAAGCTCACCAGCGGTTAGGTGACTAATCGGCTATGTAAACCCCATCCGGAGCAACACCGACCGAGAGGACTGCCCGTCATATCTCTCGAAGGGTGGCTTGAGTGGTGCAGAGATGCATCGCCTAGATAGATGGTCATCTAATACAGAACTCGGCTTATAGACTTGCTCGTAACCAAATATTAATGCGACCTTTAGGGTCGCATTAATTTTGACGAAAATTTTACCGAAATTACTTTTAAAATACGTCGGCATAAGCATTAATCTTATGCTCTACAAAATCAAGCCCTAATACTTCGTGTTCTCTTTTTACTCTAAGACCATTAACTTTATCCGTAATAGCAAAGGTTATATATGAAAGTAGCATTGCGGTTGCAGCACAAACAACAAGCCCGAATACTTGTACTAAAAACATATGTATTCCGCCACCATAGAAAAGTCCACCCTCTGTTGCAAATAAACCTACACATATTGTGCCAAATCCACCACAAACTCCGTGAAGACCAACAGCGCCAACTGGATCATCAACCTTTAGCACATCTTCAACGAATTCTGCTGCAAATATATATACTATTCCTGCAAGAATACCAATTATTATTCCACCTGTAAAGGTTATCATATGAGCGCCTGCTGTTACGCCTACAAGCCCTGCCAATGCACCGTTTAGCACAACAAGTGCATCAACCTTGCCATATCTGAAATGCCCAAACAGCATTGAGGAAACAGTAGAGGCACAGCCTCCAAGCAATGTCACAAGAACTGCGTGGCTTGTTGTAGGTGAGGTTATATCAAGTGTTGAGCCACCGTTAAACCCAAACCAACCAAACCATAAAAGTAAAACACCAAGCGAAATAAATGGTATGTTATGCCCAGGTATTGAAACATTTTTATTGCCCTTAGTTCTGCCAGTTCTTCTTCCTACCATCTTTGCACCAATCAGCGCACAAAAACCACCTACAACGTGTACTGCTGTGCCTCCAGCAAAGTCAACAAAACCCATTTTATTTAAGAAGCCTCCACCCCAAATCCAATGCCCTATAAGTGGGTAGATAAATGCTGTTCCGACTATAACAAAAGTTATGTATGAGCTGAATTTTGTACGTTCAGCCACAGCGCCAGACACGATTGTGGCACAGGTTGCAGCGAATATTGATTGATATAAAAAGTATGCGTTAAAGGCTACGCCTGACATTATATCTGGTGTTCCTTTAATCATATATCCTGTTGTACCAATTACTCCGAGAGCGTCTTTGCCATACATAAAGGCATAGCCTACAAAGTAGTAGCATAAAACCCCAAGTGCAATAGTTGCTATGTTTTTCATAATTATGTTTACTGCATTTTTAGACTGTGTTGAACCAATTTCTACAAGTGCAAAGCCTGCATGCATTATAAATACAAGAGTGCTTGCGATAATTACCCACATTGTATTTACTACGAATGTTAAATCCACAATTAATTCCTCCTTGAATTAAAAATTTTTAAAAAATGTCGTTCTTATACTGCTTTTTCAATGACGAAAAAGCAGTATAATGACCCATATTGAATTTGACGGACTAAGTAAACATCAAGTATAATATAAAAAAG
>CAYVWT010000023.1:0-18922 GCA_964455565.1 uncultured Clostridiaceae bacterium
AGCGCTTATATATCAGCAAAGTACTTTAACTGAAGAAATTTATACCAAAGGGAAAGTAGACACAACTGGCGTTGTAGGACATTCAATTAAATACTATTACCGTGAGGATAATAACGGCACAAAAACACTTGTTTATATTGACGACAAAACAAAAAATTCATCAATACTTAAAATTGATGCAAACAATATAGAAACACTTACTGGTACAATAGAAAATGGTATTGATATTACATATTGGGTTAACAAAGATACCGACCGAAACACGACATCTGTAAGCCTTCCAAAAGGCTGTAGTGTTGTAATTAATGGCAGAATGATTTCAAGTACAACAACTCCTATTGAAAAGCCACTTTCTGGGCAGATTGAGCTTATGTCTACATCATCAAATGGTACATATGATAAAATTTTTGTGACATCATATGAAACTTATGTTATAAAGGGTCAACCCAACTTAACAGAAAAATTAATTGTCGATCAGTACAGAAATTCAAATGAAATCAATACATATGTTATTGACGAGAACTCGAACGATTATACGCTAACGATGGTAAGAGCTGACAAGACTGCTACTACTTTTAGCAACTTAACAACTTGGAACGTTCTTTCTATAAAAAGAACAAATTCTTCTTCAGGCAAGAATACAATGGACGTTATTGTTTCAAATACTTCTGTAAATGGAAGTATTACAGAGCTTGACAAGGATAATGGCAAAATAAAAATTGCAGGTAAGGCGTATGAATTTTCTAACTACTTTAAAAAATATAATTCCAAGGGTATAACCGAAATGAGTATCGATGATAGTGGAAAATTCTACCTTGATAAAGATGGTAAAATTGCTGCATTCGATAAGAGCGCTTCTCGTGGCAATAATTATGGTTACCTTGCGGCTACTTCAGTTGAAAGTAATGATGTATTTAAATTTAAGATGTTATTGCAAACAGGCACAACTATGGGTTCGCCTATTACTGGTGCTAAAAAGGTAAAATATAATGGTGGTGATGCAAGTGCGACAGATATAACTGCACTTGGACAAACTCCACAGCTTGTTAAATACAGTTTGAGTCCTTCAAACCAAATTGATGGTATTACCACAAAGACAGCTGACCTTACATCTACGGATGATACTAAGTTGATACCTTCTGTTGCTAAGACAACAGAAATGGTATATAATTCAAGTGCAAGAGAATTCACAAAAGGAACTTTAAAGTTTAGGGTTGATGCAAGCACATTTGTATTCATAGTTCCAAACACTGCTGGGGATGATTCAAAATATTCAAGAAAAACTTACAGTTATTTGAAAAATAAATCTAAATATGAAATTGAGGCATTCAATGTTTCGGGTTCTATGAATATTGCTAAGGCAGTTGTTATATATGGTGAGGATTCAAGCACAACTGTTACTGATGAATCTCCAATTGCGATTATTTCAAAGGTTGTAAGTGCTACAAATCCAAGTGATATATCTTCACAAAAGGTTACAGCGTATTTCTATGGTAAGGATGAAGCTGGTAATTTGAAAGATTTTTGGACTGAAAGTGCAACGACATTAGCAGATTTTGCCGTTGGCGACGTTATTAGGTTTGGTACTACTGCAGAAGGATATATTAAAGATGGTAGTGTTCAAAGCGTGCTTGATGTTCATAACGGTGCACAGACTACCAATGTATCAAGTGATATAACTGATAAGCCACTTTATAGTGTTGTGGGTGGTTATCTATATGCTGCAGGTGGAACTGGTTCTACACAAACATTCGATATTGCTCTAACAAAAGTTTTAGAAGATTGTGCATTAGAGACAACAATTAAAAAGACATTTTCAAATGATTCAAGTACATCATACTTTAAGTATGATAGCACAGCAACAAACGATTTAAAATTAACTAAAACAAGTAGCATAGAGCTTTCAACAATAAATTACTATAATAATACTGATATTGTACCAGCTAAAGCATCTCAAATTTTTGTTTACTCATTAGAAGGCAACGTAAAGGTTGTATACTACATCCAATAACAAAACATTTACAAAGCACTCCACTCGGGGTGCTTTGTTTTTTATGTTTATTATAATTTTCAAGCTTTTGTTTAACAAAGTTTGTCAAAAAATATATTGAAAATTACTAAAATATGTGGTATTATTTTAAGAATAGGAAAAAACTAATTATATATGTAATTTAGTAAGACTATATACAGGAGGTAATTATGAAAAACGTTGCTGTTTTAGGCTTTGGAACTGTTGGTTCGGGAGTTGTTGAGGTTATATGCGAAAACGACTTTACGCAAAAAGCTGGCGAACCGATTAGTGTAAAAGCAATACTTGAAATTCGTGAATTTCCAGATAGTCCATATAATAAATTAATAGTTAATGATTATGAAAAAATATTGAACGACCCTGAAATTGACATAATTGTAGAAACAATGGGCGGAGTTAATCCTGCATATCCATTTACGAAAAGTGCACTTGAAAAAGGTAAAAGCGTTGTTACCTCAAATAAAGAGCTTGTTTCAACACATGGTGCAGAATTACTTAGAATAGCCAAAGAAAATGGCGTAAATTACTTATTTGAGGCAAGCGTTGGCGGTGGTATTCCAATTATTAGACCAATTAGCAACTGCCTTGCTGCGAATGAAATAACAGAAATTATGGGAATACTAAATGGTACGACGAATTATATATTAACAAAAATGATTAAAAATGGAGAATCATTTGAAGATGCGCTTGCAGATGCACAGGCAAAAGGCTATGCCGAGCGTAACCCTGCCGCAGATGTTGAGGGGCATGATACCTGCCGTAAGATTGCTATTTTATCTGCTCTTGCCTATGGTAAGCATATTGATAGCACCGATATAAAAACTGAGGGCATTACAAAAATAACACTTAAAGATGTTGAATATGCTGAAAGTGTTAACCACGTTATAAAGCTAATTGGTTCAAGCAAAAAAATAGGCGATAAAGTTTATGCAAAGGTTGGCCCACTTATGTTGCCTCGTGGGCACGCACTTTCAGAGGTAGATGGCGTGTTTAACGCAATATTAGTTAAAGGTAGCGCAACTGGTGACGTGATGTTTTATGGCAAGGGTGCAGGAAAAATGCCAACTGCAAGCGCAGTTGTAGCTGATGTTATTGACATCGTTAAGCACAAAGGCACAGGCGCTCCATTTTGGGATGAGGGTGGCGAGCTTATAGAGGATAGTGGAGAAAATATTAAGTTATATATTCGTTTGCGTTCAAGTGATAAAAACCTCACCGAAGGTAGCGTAGGCAAAATATTCGGCAAGGTAAAAATGCTTGAAAGTTCTGATGATGAAATTGTGTTTATTACTTATTCCTCACCAGATGCTGAATTAAGCAGTAATATAGCTAAGCTTAAAGAAATAATTGGTGAAGAAAATGTTTTATCTGTTATACAAGTCTTGAATTAGTATAATTGGTGAATTGGAGGAAGCTATGGTAACGGTTAAAGTACCAGCTACAAGTGCCAATATTGGCTCTGGTTTTGACAGCATAGGTGTTGCCCTACAAATTTATAACACCATAACTGCCGAAGAAACTAATGATGGACTTAGGATAGATATTCTTGATGAAACAAAGGATTTTCTTCCTCGTGACAGCCGAAATTTGGTTTACCGTGCAATGCAAAAGGTTTTTGACGAAGTGGGATATGTATCAAAGGGGATCCACATAACGCAGGATAATAAAATTCCAGTAACACGAGGGCTTGGAAGCAGTAGCGCAAGCATAGTAGGAGGGCTTGTTGCTGCAAACAAAATTTGTGGTAACCCACTTTCAAACGATAAAATTATGATGCTTGCCGCCCAGTTAGAGGGGCACCCAGATAACACAACAGCAGCGATAACAGGTGGAATGGCAATAGCGGTTATGGCAGATAAAATTTACAACATTAGCATACCGATTGACGAGGATAAATTATGCTTTGCTGTGTTCGTGCCAGATTTTATATTACGCACAAAGAGGGCTCGCAGAGTTTTGCCACGCACAATTCCACATTCAGACGGAGTGTTCAACTCTGGTAGGGCGGCACTGCTTGCAGCTTCAATAATTACAGGAAAATATGATAATTTAAAAATCGCACTTGAAGATAGGTTGCATCAGCCATATCGAAAGCAGCTTATTGAGGGTGTTGACATAATATTTAACAAAAGTAGTGAATTTGGCGCATTAGGCTCATACATTAGTGGAGCGGGGCCTTCAATTATTGCAATAGTAAGGGCAGAGCATAAGCAGGATTTTTACACTAAAATGAATGAATTTTTATGCTGTGAAATGCAAAATTGGAAGCTACGAATGGTAAAGCCAGATAATAAAGGTGTGAAAATAATCGAAGGAGGGCAAGAATTTTGAAATTAATAGTTCAGAAATTTGGGGGCAGTTCGGTAGCGAATGCAGAACGTGTTTTAAACGTGGCAAACCGTGTGACCGATGCCTATAAAGAAGGTAATGCAGTAGTGGTTGTTGTATCGGCTCAGGGTGATACAACAGATGATTTTCTTGAAAAAGCAGCAGAAATAAACCCTAATCCGTCAAAGCGTGAAATGGATGTATTGCTATCCGCAGGGGAGCAAATATCAATGTCACTTCTTGCTATGGCAATAGAAAAGCTTGGCTTCCCTGTTGTTTCGCTAACTGGTTGGCAGGCAGGAATGAACACAAATAGCTTGTATGGCTCTGCACGCATAAAGAAAATCGATACAGAACGCATTAGAAAAGAGCTTGACGCTAAGAGAATTGTTATAGTTGCTGGTTTTCAGGGCATAAATAGGTATGACGATATTACAACACTTGGCAGAGGTGGAAGCGACACAACAGCAGTTGCACTTGCGGCGGCACTTAATGCTAATGTTTGTGAAATATATACAGACGTTGATGGTGTATATACTGCCGACCCACGAATAGTTAAGGATGCGAAGAAGCTTGAAAGCATCTCGTATGATGAAATGTTAGAGCTTGCAAGCTTAGGCGCAAATGTTTTACATAATCGTTCGGTTGAGATGGCACTTAAATATAATGTTAAGCTTGAAGTTAAATCCAGCTTTGAAAAGGTTGCTGGCACAATTGTTAAGGAGGTTAATTCAGTGGAAAAAATGTTAGTTAGAGGTGTAACAAGAGATAATGATGTTGCAAGAATTTCAATAGTAAATATAGAGAATACTCCTGGTAAGGCATTTAAAATATTCTCACTTTTGGCAAAGAAAAATGTAAATGTAGATGTAATCCTTCAATCAATAGGCAGGGGTGACACAAAAGACATCACTTTTACTGTTGCAAAAAATAACCTTGATGTAGCGCTTGAAACTATAAACAGTAATTTAGATTTTATAGGCGCAGAGTCGGTTGAATATAACAAGGACGTTTCAAAGGTATCAATTGTTGGCTCGGGTATGGTTAATAACCCTGGCGTTGCTGCGCTTATGTTTGAGGCATTATTTGATGCTAATATTAATATTCATATGATTTCAACATCTGAAATTAAGGTATCTGTTTTAATAGACGAAAAGGACGCTGAGAATGCTGTTCGTGCTATTCACGATAAGTTTAACTTAGCATGAGCGACAAAATAGAGGTAAAAAATCCTGTAAGTGACAAAATAGAGGGCAGAAACCCTGTACTTGAAGCGATTAAAGCAGGCAGAGAGATAGATAAAATATTAGTTGCAAAGGGCGAGGGTAGCATAAATAAAATTATTGCTATGGCTATTGCAAACGGAATAGTTGTGCAAGAGGTTGAACGTGCAAAGCTAAATGAAATCTCCGAAACACACGCACATCAAGGCGTTATAGCTATGGCTGCAATGCACGATTATGCAACTGTTGACGATATTTTAAGGCGTGCAAAGGAGCGGGGCGAGCCTCCGTTTATAATTATTCTTGATGAAATTACAGATCCTCACAACCTTGGCTCGATACTTCGCACAGCGAATGCCGCTGGGGCGCATGGCATTATTATACCAAAACGCCGTAGTGTTGGGCTTAATAGCACAGTTGCAAAAACATCAGCAGGCGCTATTGAATATACACACGTTGCAAAGGTTTCAAATATTGCTCAGACAATAGAAAGCCTAAAAGAGCAAGGTGTGTGGTTTTATGGAACTCACCAATCTGCAAAAACAAGCTACACCAATACAGATTTCAAGGGAGGGGTTGGGCTTGTTATAGGTAGCGAGGGCGAGGGGATTGGCAGGCTGATAACCGAAAAGTGCGACTTTTTGCTTAGCATACCAATGCACGGAGAGATAAATTCGCTTAACGCATCCGTCGCTGCAGGGGTGCTAATGTATGAGGTGGTGCGCCAAAGGACAGATAGGAGAGATTGCAAATGAAAGCTGTTATAACTGTAATTGGTAGTGATAAGGTAGGCATAATAGCAAGAGTAGCAACACTTCTTGCAGAAAATGGCGTTAATATACTTGATATTTCCCAAACAACTATGCAAGACATTTTTACAATGATAATGCTAACAGATATATCGGGAAATAAATTAAAATTTACCGAGCTTGTTGATGCGCTTGATGATTTGGGCAGACAAATGGGGCTTTCAATTAGGGCACAGCACGAGGATATTTTTAATTCCATGCACAGGATTTAACGGAAAAGAGGCAATGTTATGTTAAACGCAGGCGAAATAATGCAAACTATAAAAATGATTAGCGAAGAAAACCTTGACATACGCACAATAACAATGGGAATTTCGCTAAGAGATTGTTCAAGCGAGGATATAACAAGATCGTGTAATAAAATTTATGATAAAATCACAAACTATGCTAAGAACCTTGTTAAAACTGGTGAGGATATAGAGCGTGAATTTGGGATTCCTATAATAAATAAGCGAATATCTGTTACACCAATTTCTCTTGTAGCTGAAAGCTGTGACGAGGAAAGCTATGTTAAGTTTGCACAGGCACTTGATAGGGCTGCTTTTGAAACGGGTGTAAACTTTATCGGTGGCTTTTCTGCGTTAGTACATAAGGGCTATACAAAAGGCGACCATCGCCTTATAGATTCTATCCCTTATGCGCTTGCTGAAACAAAAAGAGTGTGCTCATCTGTAAATGTTGCATCAACAAAGGCAGGCATAAATATGGATGCAGTGCTTCAAATGGGCAGAATAATTAAACAAACAGCTGCACTCACAGAAAAAGATAATGGGCTTGGCTGTGCAAAATTAGTTGTGTTTGCAAATTCAGTAGAGGATAACCCATTTATGGCTGGCGCATATCACGGAGTTGGTGAGGGTGAATGTGTTATAAATGTTGGAGTTAGTGGACCTGGTGTTGTAAAATGTGCCCTTGAAGAGGTTCGTGGGCAAGAATTTGGCATTGTTGCAGATACTATTAAAAAAACAGCTTTTAAGATAACAAGAATGGGACAATTAGTGGCACAAGAGGCATCAAAACGCCTTGGCGTGCCGTTTGGAATAGTGGATTTATCACTTGCACCAACTCCTGCAATAGGCGATAGTGTCGCTTATATATTGGAGGAGATGGGCATAGAAAAATGTGGTGCACATGGCACTACTGCCGCACTTGCACTTCTTAACGACGCTGTTAAAAAGGGTGGAGTTATGGCTTCCTCGTATGTTGGCGGGCTAAGTGGTGCATTTATTCCTGTTTCAGAGGATGCAGGAATGATTGATGCAGTTGCTTGTGGCGCATTATCGCTTGAAAAACTTGAGGCAATGACCTGTGTATGCTCCGTTGGCCTTGATATGATAGCGGTTCCTGGTGACACAAGTGCAGAAACTATTGCGGCAATTATTGCTGATGAATCCGCAATTGGAGTGGTAAATAACAAAACAACTGCTGTAAGAATTATACCTGCGCCTAATTCAAAGGTTGGGGATATAGTTGAATTTGGGGGGCTACTTGGCAGAGCACCTGTAATGCCTGTTAGTAAGTTTAGCAGCGCCGACTTTGTATCTCGTGGGGGGAGAATTCCTGCACCGATACACAGCTTAAGAAATTAAAGAAGTGGGGTTATGTTTATGGATTCCGTACTCAAAAAAATTATTGAAATAGAAAAAGAAGCACAAAAAATTACTGATGAATCTGTGCTTGCACAGGAGAACCTTTTGCAGGAAATAGAGAATGAAAGAAAACAGCTTGAAGATAAGAGTAAGCAGCAAACAGTTGAAAAAATTTCGCAGATAAAAAAGTCAGAGGAACAAGAAGGTGAAAAACTTATTGCCCAGCAAGACGATAACCATAAAAAACATCTTGCTTCATTTCGTGATGAGTTTTCAAAAAACAGCCCTAATTGGGAGAAGCAATTATTTGAGAGTATAATACTAAATTCAAAATAATTGAAATTAGTATAATAAGGAAGTGAGCTTTATGCTATTAGACCTTTATAAATACAGCGGAATACATTCAAAGATGAAGGGTATGTCGCGTGGTTTGTTAAATGAAGAGGATTATATTGAGCTTTTGGGAAAAAAGTCTGTAACTGAAATTGCTCTGTATTTGGAAAGTAACACAAATTATAAAACGGCACTTAAAAGTGTAGGCGATACCGCTTCTATACATCGTGGAGAGCTTGAAAAAATTCTTCAAAAATCGTTTGAAGATGATTTTATTAAGCTTATGAAATTTGAAAATGGTGGGAATAAAGAATTTTTGCGTATATATATTTTGCGCTATGAAATTGAACTGCTTAAAGTGATGCTTAGAATGTTGGAAAATAACACTCTTAACACTTTTGAAAGACGAATTAACGAATATTTTTTGAAGAGTATGACAATTGATGTGGACAAGCTAAAAACCTCGTATAATCTACCCCAATTTATCGAGAACTTAAAGGGTAGCGTGTATTCGAAAATCCTTTCGCCATTCATAGTAAATAAGGAGCATCTTAATCTATTTAGTATTGAAATGTCGCTTGATGTGTACTACTTTAAGCGAACATGGAATCTTAAAAACAAGCTTCTAAGCCCAAGCGATGCATTAATTGTTAAGGAAACACTTGGTTCGGAGATTGACCTTTTAAATATTTTGTGGATAATTCGTTGCAAAAAATATTTCAACACTCCAAAGGAACTAATTTACTCGTTTATTGTGCCAATAAATTATAGATTGCGAAGGGAACAGCTAATACCACTTGTTGAGGCAGAATCGGTAGACGATGTCCTATTGCTAATTGAAAAAACAAGATATAAAGGGTTATTTAATAAAGACGATTTATTCATAGAACAGTATTATTTAAGCTATATCGCAAAGATATTCTACAGAAAATCGAGGTTAGAGCCGTTTTCGATTATGAGCTCGATTGGTTATTTACACATCAAAGAAATTGAAATAGCAAATATCATTAAAATAATTGAGGGTGTTCGTTATAGCGAAAATATGCTTGAAATTAAAGGGTATGTAATTGGAAAGGGAGGTGGAACGGTTGGCGATTGAAAAAATGAAGCTGGTAAACCTCGTAGGTCCTATTGAGGATTTCGACAGAGTGGTAATGCAGCATGTAATCGACAACAATATGCACCTTGAAAATATGATAAAGGTAATGGATACCCCTGCGGAGTTAAATCCATATACCGAGGAAAACCCTTATAATGAGCTTCTTAAAACCGTTGCACACACAGTTAGCTTTACAAATACGGATACCGAGGCAATTTTAATTGGAAAATTCGATATGAAGCCAGATGAAATAACAAAGTATTCAGCTTCGGTCAATAAAATGCTTGATTCACTTGTTGAAAAGAAAAAATTACTTTTGGAAACCCTTGCACAAAATGAAAACATAATACATCAATTGCATCCCATTAAAAATATGAACATCAACCTTGATTATCTATTTAATCTAAAATTTACAAGGATAAGATTTGGGAAAATGCCTCGTGATAGCTACAAAAAAATGGGAACGTATCTTGCAGATTATTCCGCATTTTTCTTTAAATACGATGAGGATAAAGATGATGTATTTGGTGTATATCTTGCGCCTACTGTTATGCACGAAAAGATTGATACAATATTTTCATCATTATATTTTGAGCGTGTAAGAATTTCTAATAAAGCATCTGGCACGCCTGCTGAAGCGATTAAAGCCTTATCAACTGAAAATGAAAAGCTGAAAAAGGACATTGTAGATGCCGACAAGGAAATAGCCAAGGTTGTTGCAAAGGAATATAAAAAGATATGCTATGCTTATCGGTCTACAAGGTATTTATATGAGGCATTTGATACTCGAAAATATGCGGCACATACCAAAAAAGCGTTTTGCATTGTAGGGTGGGAGCCTTGCAAGGAGGTAGATTCTTATACAAAACGGTTAGAAACGGAGCAAAATGTTACGATAGTGGTGGAAGAACCAGAGGATGTTAAAGGTGCTAAGCCACCTACGAAGCTAAATAATTGGAAGATTTTCAAGCCATTTGAAAGCTTCGTACAACTGTATGGACTGCCATCGTATAATGAATTTGACCCAACAGTTCTCTTTGGAATAACATATAGCCTTATGTTTGGAATTATGTATGGTGATGTTGGGCATGGAATAGTTCTTGCACTTATTGGGTATCTTTTAGCAAGAAAGAAAAACTTTTTAGGTCCAATTCTTCAAATTTGTGGCTTTACATCTGTAATTTTTGGCATCTTATTTGGTAGCCTATTTGGGTTTGAGGAACTATCGTGGTTACCTGGAGTATTCAGGCCAATGGGCAGTAGTGCAAATATGATGCAAACGCTTATTATAGCTGTCGGATTTGGTGCAATAATAATTACTATATCTATGATAGTTAACATTGTAAATGGCGTAAAGCAAAAGAATTTTGGCAAGGTGCTGTTTGATTCAAATGGAATAGCTGGCATTATTTTCTATTGGTCAATAATTGTTGGTGTATTAACAATGATTATGGGCAACAGCATAATGACAATTTGGTATGTAATAGCTTTTGTAGTAATTCCTACAATCCTTATGTTTTTAAAAGAACCACTTGCACATTTGCTTGAAAGAAAAAAGGATTGGCTTCCAGAGGATAAAGGGCAGTTTGTGCTTGAAACATTTTTTGAGATGTTCGAGCTAATGCTTTCGTATGTAACAAACACAATATCATTTATTCGTGTTGGCGCATTTGCACTTAACCACGCTGGTATGCTTTTGGTTGTGTTTACGCTTGCACATATGTCAAAGGGTGCGACAGGTACGATTATAATTGTGCTTGGTAATATTGTAGTAATAGGACTTGAGGGACTTCTTGTTGCAATTCAAGTTCTACGTCTTGAGTTTTATGAAATGTTTAGTAGGTTTTTCAGTGGCGATGGCAAAGCCTTTGCGCCACGTAAAATAAATCAAAATTATTAATAGGGGGAAATAAAAAAATGACAAATTTAGTTCTTATTCTTGCACTTGTAGTTACAATGATTACACCTTCACTTTTGCACTTCGGTTTTAAAATGACAGGCAAAAAAATGAAAATGGTAATGGGATTAAATATTTTTAGCTTTGCTTTTATTGGAATAGCGGCAACAATTATTATGTTAAACGGTGGTAATGTTTCAGCAGAAACAGCAGCAGCTGGTGTAGATGTTGCTGCAAATAGCGCAGCTGGTTGGGGATATATGGCAGCAGCCCTTGCTACGGGTCTTGCTTCTATTGCTGCTGGTATAGCGGTTGCTTCTTCAGCTTCGGCGGCTATTGGTGCTATTTCAGAAGATCCTGCAATTATGGGTAAGGCACTTATATTCGTTGCTCTTGCAGAAGGTATTGCGCTTTATGGTCTTCTAATCTCGTTCACGATTATTGGCAAACTGTAAGTCTGAAAGTCCTTTCAGACTTAACTCTTGAATTTATTGCACCTGCGAATTTTTCGCCCATCAGGCGAAACGCAGATGTGCAAATGACCATTTATACGCCTTATCTGGCTCACGGTTTGGAGTAGGTCAAGAGTTTGTTGGAATTTTGTGAGCATGAAAGGCTAATGGTCATTATGAAAATGTTTCTAATAAGCGATAACGTTGATACGCAGATTGGTATGCGTCTTACAGGTGTGGGGGGCGTTGTTGTGCATGAAAAAGAAGAATTCGTTGACGCACTTGACACGGCTATGCAGGATACGGAAATTGGCATTATACTAATTACGGTTAAATTATCCGAGCTTGCACCAGCTTATATTAAGGATATTAAGCTTAACCATTCAACACCGTTGATAGTTGAAATTCCTGACCGTCACGGAATGGGAAAGTCGCAGGATTTTATCACTAAATATGTTCGTGAAGCAATAGGGTTAAAAATATGAGGTGTTATGTATGATAGTAGAAGAAACAAAATTATTAAATTTTGAAAATTTGGTTATAAACGAGTCAAAGCAAAAGCGAGATTCTGTTTTAGCAGAGCTTAGTGCAGAAAAAAAGCAAAAAATATATGCAATAATTGCCGAGCTTGAACAAAATGCAGGCGAAAAAATACTAAGTGAAACCTTTAAAATTGCAAGAGAAAAAAACAAGCGCATTATTCGTAGACAAATCGAAAACAAGCAAGAGCTATTAAACGAACGTGAGAAATTAATAGATGGTGTTTTCGCAAAGGTTTTGAGTATGCTTAGTGATTTCACAAAAACTGATGAATATGCACTAAATTTAACTGCAATTATTCAAAGAGGAAAAGCACAATTAGGCACTACGCCTGTTGTTGTACTAAGTGAGATAGACAGGAAATTAGAGGCTTCTATCACTGCACTTGGTGTTGTGGTTGAATTTACAAAGGACAATATTATTGGTGGTTGTATAATTATTGACAAGAAAAACAACATACAAATTGATGAAACATATTCTTCAAAGCTTGCTATGGCAAGAGATACGTTTTTAGAAACATATAATATTAAGGTGTGATTATAATGGATAGTACAGGTATTATCGGTAGCATATATAGCATAAATGGACCAGTTGTAAAGGTAAAAGGTAGTAAAGATTATAAAATGCTTGAAATGGTTTTAGTCGGTAACGAGCGACTTGTTGGTGAGGTTATAAGCATAGAAAGCGATTATACTATTGTTCAGGTCTATGAAAGTACAACTGGAATTAAAATTGGCGAGCCAGTATATTCAACTCAAAAGGCTATGTCCGTTCTTTTAGGGCCTGGTATTATTGGCAATATTTTCGACGGAATTGAGCGTCCACTTTCTGTTATTAAAAAACAGGGTGGAGCGTTTTTAGACCGAGGCTTGCAGGTTGACGTTCTTGATAGAAAGAAAAAATGGAACGTTGAAATTATCGCAAAAGCTGGCGATAAGGTTACGGGTGGCTATATTATAGCGCAAACGCCTGAAACTGCTCAGGTTATGAATAAAATTATGATACCTCCTACGCTTAGTGGTGTTATAGAGGAAATTGTACCATCTGGTGAATATACCCTTGATGATGTTATTGCAAAGGTTAAAACAGCTAATGGGCAAATTGTTAATGTTACGCTTGTGCAGGAATGGGCAATTCGTTCGCCTCGCTTGTGTGACAGCAGAGTTAACACCCGTAGACTACTAACCACTGGTCAACGTGTAATTGATTCGCTATTTCCTATCGCAAAGGGTGGCACTGCGGCAATTCCAGGTGGCTTTGGTACAGGTAAAACTATGACACAGCATCAGTTTGCTAAATGGTGCGATGCAGATATTATTGTTTACATCGGTTGTGGTGAGCGTGGAAACGAAATGACTCAGGTTTTGGAGGAGTTTACAGGACTTATCGACCCAAAAAGTGGTGCGCCACTTATGGAGAGAACAGTGCTTATTGCAAACACATCAAATATGCCTGTTGCGGCTCGTGAGGCGAGCATATACACAGGTGTTACTATTGCCGAATATTATCGTGATATGGGTTACCATGTTGCAATAATGGCAGATTCTACATCTCGTTGGGCAGAGGCGCTTCGTGAAATATCTGGTCGTCTTGAAGAAATGCCAGCAGAGGAAGGCTTCCCTGCATACTTATCCTCACGTCTTGCAGGTTTCTATGAGCGTGCAGGCTACGTTAAAAACTTAAATCAAACTGAGGGGTCTGTTACTATTATCGGTGCAGTTTCTCCACAGGGTGGCGACTTTTCCGAGCCGGTTACACAAAATACAAAGCGTTTCGTTCGTGGCTTTTTAGCCCTGGACAGACAGCTTGCCTATGCAAGGCATTACCCTGCGATAAATTGGCTTACAAGCTATAGTGAATATGTTGATGAATTAGGCACTTGGTATAAAACAAATGTTGACGAAAAATTTATCGAGCATCGCACAGAATTTATGGCAACCCTGCAAGAGGAAAGTAGCCTAATGGAAATTGTTAAATTGATTGGTAGCGACGTGCTTCCAGATTCACAAAAGCTAATTCTTGAAATATCAAAGGTTATAAGAAATGGCTTCTTACAGCAAAATGCATATCATCCAAGCGACACCTTTGTACCAATGAAAAAGCAATTTTTAATGATGGATACAATTTTGCACCTTAAAAATGGCGCAAAAAAGGTTATAGCTAAAAATATTCCAATTTCACAGCTCGTTGCAACTGGTATATTTGAAGAGGTTGTTAGTATAAAATATAACATTAGTAATGATGCGCTTGAAAAGTTTGACGATTATAAGCGCAAAATTGATGAAGTTTGCGAAAATCTACTCGCAAGGAATGAGGTGAAAAGATGAACTTAGAATATCTTGGGCTTAATGAAATAAAAGGACCACTTGTTATAGTAGAGGGCATAAAGGATGCGTCCTTTGAAGAGATAGTTGAAATAAAAACAGACGAGGGCGAAACTCGTATGGGAAGAATTATCGAGCTTGCCGAGGATTATGCAGTTGTGCAGGTGTTCGAGGGAACTAGAGGACTTTCGCTTACAAATACAGCAATAAAGCTTACTGGAAGGCCACTTGAACTCGGTGTTTCCAAGGAAATTTTAGGGCGTGTGTTCGACGGAGCAGGCAGACCAATCGATGGACTTGGCAGAATTTTTGCAGAAAAGCGCCTTGACGTAAATGGTAAGCCAATGAACCCTGTTGCTCGTGAATATCCAAGAAATTTTATTCAAACTGGTATTTCAACAATTGATGGGCTTGCAACACTTATTCGTGGTCAAAAACTACCTATTTTTTCTGGTAACGGTATGCCACATGATGCACTTGCTGTGCAAATAGTAAGCCAAGCAAAAATAGAAGATGCAGACGATTCAAATTTTGCTATTGTTTTCGCAGCTATGGGCGTTTCAAATGACGTTGCTGATTATTTCCGACGTAGCTTCGAGGAAAATGGCGTTTTAGAGCGTGTTGTTATGTTTATGAACCTATCAAATGACCCAATCGTTGAGCGTATTGTTGCGCCTCGTTGTGCACTTACTGCGGCTGAATATTTGGCGTTTGAACATAATATGCACATATTGGTTATCCTAACAGATATGACTGCCTATTCAGAGGCTCTTCGTGAAATTTCGTCCTCCCAGGGTGAAATTCCATCAAGAAAAGGCTTCCCAGGGTACTTATATAGTGACCTTGCTTCAATGTATGAGCGTGCAGGAATGCTTGACGGTTACAGCGGTTCTATAACACAAATCCCAATTCTTTCAATGCCAAATGATGATATAACTCACCCAATACCTGACCTTACAGGGTATATCACAGAGGGACAAATAGTGTTAGACCGTAGGCTACATCAAATGGGCGTTTATCCACCAATTAGCATACTGCCGTCGCTTTCACGTCTTATGAAGGACGGTATCGGTAAGGGCTTTACAAGTGAGGACCACCCAGATGTTGCAAATCAGCTTTTTGCTTCCTATGCCAATGTGCAAGAGGTTCGTGCGCTTGCTTCGGTTATCGGCGAGGAAGAGCTATCGGCGATTGATAAAAAATATTTGCAATTCGGTAAGCAGTTTGAAAGTGAATTTATTTCACAGGGCAGGGAGCAGAATAGACAAATCCTGCAAACCGTTGAGCTTGGTTGGAAACTGCTTAGACTACTACCTCGTGAGGAATTATCACGAATAGATACGAAAATTTTAGATGAGCATTATAGCCCGAAGGATGTTGCGAGGAGTGATACTTAGTGGACATCACTTTATTCCCCACAAAAGGTAACCTCATTCTTGCGAAAAATACACTTCGCCTTTCAAGGCAAGGCTATGAGCTTTTAGATAAAAAACGTAATGTGCTTATCCGTGAGATGATGGAATTAATTGAGGATGCTAAAAGGATTCAAACAAATATTGATTCAACATTTTCAAAGGCATACAAGGCGCTTCAAGGTGCAAATATTATGCTGGGAATTAGCAATGTCGAGCAAATTGGCTTTGCCATACCCTTGCAACGTGGAATTGAAATACATTTTCGCAGTGTAATGGGTGTTGAAATTCCTATTGTTTCTAATAATGCTACGGATACTGGCTTTCCATACGGTTTTTTCCGTACTGCCTCATCACTTGATATGGCATATAAAGAATTTGCAAATGTTAAAACCCTTATAATAGAACTTTCAATGGTTGAAAATTCAGTTTATCGCCTTGCGACAAGCATTAACAAAACTCAAAAAAGGGCAAATGCGCTAAAAAATATTATGATTCCACGCTATGAGCAAATTACCGCTAATATACAAAATGCATTAGAGGAAAAAGAGCGTGAGGAATTTTCAAGGCTAAAAGTAATAAAAAGAAATAAGAAATAAGAAAAACTCTCCCTCTGAATTTTAGCGGGAGAGTTTTTCTATTACAAGCTACTATTTATTGCATTCTCTAAATCAGCTTTACTTCTTGAACCAACAAATTTTTCTACTATCTCACCATTTTTAAATAGGATAAGCGTAGGAATAGTCATTACATTAAACTGTGCGGCGAGGGCGCTTTGCTCGTCAACATTTATTTTCCCTACTTTTGCCTTGCCGTCAAAATCCTCTGAAAGCTGGTCTATAATTGGCCCTATCATTCTACATGGTCCACACCAAGTCGCCCAAAAATCTACCAAAACGGGAATTTCACTTTTTGAAACTTCAACTTCAAAATTTTCTGTTGTTATTTCTAATGACATTTTGTTTCCTCCTTTTTATACTAATTCTCGTTAAAATGGCTATTTATTTTGTGGTTAATTTTTCGCTATGCTTCGTTGCAGAACCATCGCCAATGGACAAACCATTGACGAGAACCTGCGCCCAGTCTTGCTCTCCTAACAAAAAAATATCACACAAACTTTCATAGCATTTTAAACGAAAATTAGTATTATACTAATTTCCCTTCGAATGGTTGTTGATTTAGCGAGAGATTAGTATTTAATTGTTTCATTAATTCTTTTTTTAAGTAGCTGAACTATAAGCTCATCATCGCCCAATGGATTGCCAAACTTGACAGAAATATCAGGTGTTTTTTGCTTAATTTTTTCTATTATCTGTGGAATATCCTCTGTTATATGAATGCCACCATATAGAAAAAGTGGAACAATCGCAAAATTACGAACACCATCGCTATACAATTTGTCAAATATAGTTTCGATAGATGGCACGCCAAACTCCATAAATGCCCCATAGGTATTCTTGTCATTTAATTTGCTTACTATACTTGAAAATGTATCGTTCGCCTCTTTTGAACGGCTCCCATGCCCTACTATTATAACTGCATTATCCATTTTCCCACCTCCAATTTTAATTATAACCTAATTTAACAGAAACGTCTATTGTTTTTACAAATTTTATGGTATAATATTTACGGTGATGAATATGTTAGAGAATTTTAGACAAAAAATTAAAGGATATGATGTTATTTTAATAGCACTTGTTATGGCAGTTACGTTTATTGGTATGCTGTTTGTTTATAGTGCAACGAAAAGCTATGATAACCATATAAAATATATTGTAGTTCAATCTGTCGCTCTCATTTTAGGGCTTATTTTGATGTATTATGTTACGAGGATAGATTATGAACACCTTTCTACTTTTTGGCCTTTTATAGTCGGGTTTTGCTTGTTTTTGCTTGTGCTTGTTATGTTTGTTGGAACTGGCGAAACCTCAACTGGCACAAAAGGGTGGATTAGAATAGGAAGTATTGGTATTCAACCGTCAGAGCTTGTTAAAATTGGCTTTATTATCACTCTTGCAAAGCACCTTTCAACTGTTGAGGATGATGTTAACTATATTAAAAATGTGTTGTATTTATTGCTTCATCTTGCTGTTCCTGTGGGGCTTATTATGCTACAACCAGATGCAGGAACTGCTATGGTGTTTGCGTTTATATTTATCGTAATGGTGTTCGTAGCAGGCATCGATTGGAGGTATATCGCAACAGCCTTTGGTAGTTTTGCTGTGTTTGCAACCCTTGCATGGAGCTTTTTATTATCCAATTATCAGCGTGAACGGTTTTTGGTGTTTTTTAACCCAGAAAAAGACCCTGGTGGCTTTGGGTATCACGTTATGCAAAGCAAAATTGCTATTGGCTCTGGCAAAATTTTTGGCAAGGGAATTTTTAAGGGCATACAAACTCAGCTTGGGTTCCTGCCAGAAAAGCATACTGATTTTATTTTTGCAGTTATAGGCGAAGAAGCAGGGCTTATTGGCTGTTTTCTTATTGTTGGATTGCTTATTGGAATAATAATTAGGTGCATATATATAGGGCGAAATGCAAAAAATTCTATCGGCACATTTATGTGTGTTGGGGTTGTTGCAATGTGGCTTTTTCACACATTTGAAAATATTGGAATGACTATTGGGCTAATGCCTGTAACTGGCATACCACTTCCGTTTGTAAGTTATGGAGGTTCATCGCTTATGACTAATTTTATTGCACTTGGGCTCGTGCTAAGTGTTAGAATGCGAAGGCGAACAATTAACTTTTAGCTTGACAAAAACTGTAAAAGATAATATACTAATATATGCGCAAATTAGTATGCGCCCATAGCTCAGTAGGATAGAGCGACCCCCTCCTAAGGGGTAGGCCAGAGGTTCGACTCCTCTTGGGCGCACCATAAAAG
>CAYVWT010000024.1:0-1271 GCA_964455565.1 uncultured Clostridiaceae bacterium
AAATAAATATTTTAAAAGCACGAATAAAAATTTCTGATAGTTTTTCCATCTCAATAATCTCTAAGGCTTCCTCTGTGCATATATTATCTTCTTCTACTTGGCAAACCGAACCCTCTTTTTTATGCGTTTTTTCAATATAAAAGGCTCCAAAAATTGCTAATGCAAAAATACATGGTATAATATATATCCCTATCTCCCTGAAAATATAAAAGAAATCTACATTTAGAGCCGATACAACAATGGTTGATAATGGTTCTCCAATTGGTGTTAAAGCAGCACCTAAACCAATTGAAAAGCAAGATATAACTGTAAGCAATATTTTGTTTTTATGTTTAAATGGTAATGCGTGGACGATTTCAACTAAAATCAATGCAGCAACGATAGCTGTTATAAAGCTCGAAATCAAACCTAAAATTGCAATTAGCGAAAATATAAATATTTTCAAAGATGTCTTCACTAAAAGGTAATTCACTAAATGTTTGAGTTTATTAACTGAAATTCTGAAAATAAGCCCTGCAATAAGTACAGCCCCAGTTATAAAATACAAAAGGTTATTTGATAATATCTCCTGCATTAAATGAATAGATAATACACCTGATATTACTGCCGCCGAAACTCCCATAATGAAAAGGAAGTATTCAAGATTATGCTCAATTATGCGAAACGAAAACGGAAGTGTCAAAAGTAAAATTAAAACTAATACTAATCCAATAATGATAGTCATTCTCCTTAATAATCAATATTTTTATTTATCTATTTGTTAACATTTCCAAAGTAACGTAATACCAAAGGTCACTAATGACCACAAAAGTAAACACAAAAACAAATAATATCATACCACCTAATTTATTTAGTTTAAAATTCATAGAGAACCCTCCTAAAATAATTTTTTCTACCAGTATAATTCTATTACACTTAGGATAATCACAGGTTCTTTTTAAACATTATATATCATTATTAATAAAAAATCTACATCTTTTTACTGATAAAAACTGAAATGTGGCAATTGGACATCCAATTAACACAACTTATCTTATTTTATTGAAATTTCTATTTATCATTTACCCTATTTATAAGCTCATTTAATAATTCAAAGCCTTCAAGAATTCGCAATAGTTCATCGCTTTTCGCTTTTGATACAAGTGGCAAGAGTAACCTATGCCTTACTTTTTTTAACAAGCTACCACAAGAAGTAGCATCATCGGTTAAAGACATTTATTGTCTATATATTTTTTTATTAACTCGACAATAATATAATGTTGTGTTAAAAT
>CAYVWT010000024.1:1281-17820 GCA_964455565.1 uncultured Clostridiaceae bacterium
TTCAACCTGTTGCTGTGAAGTTCCACCCTGCGTTTTATTAAGCCCTGCTATTGCTGCCTCTACATTTGCGTCTGCCATTTTTACCTGTGCAGAAATGTCGTTCGAGTCAAACTTAACAAGAGAATCTCCCTTTTTTACCACAGAGCCAAATTGTCTATATATTTTTTTATTAACTCGACAATAATATAATGTTGTGTTAAAATATCCTAAGAACATCAACTAAGGAGAATTATTATGAATACAAACAGATTAGGCGAGGAACGCATAGGGAAATTGTTACTACAATTTTCAGTTCCTGCAATAATAGGAATGGTAGTAAATGCATTATATGTAATAATAGATAGAATATTTGTAGGTCATGGTGTTGGACTGCTTGGTATTTCTGCAACAACTGTTGCTTTCCCAATATCACTTGTAATTATGGCTTTTGGAATGCTAATAGGCTTTGGTTCGGCAGCCTCAATTTCCATAAGGCTTGGCGAAAAAAACAAAGATGAAGCTGAGCATATACTCGGCAATGCTTTTGCACTTATTGTAATTTCATCTGCTTTTTTAACCTGTATTGGTTTAACCTTTGAAGACCCTATTCTTAAATTATTTGGCGCAAGCCAAGAGGTTCTTCCTCTTGCCAAAGATTTTGTAACAATTCTACTTCTTGGTGTTGTTATGCAAAATATTGGTTTTGGCTTAACAAGTGTTATTAGGGCAGAGGGTAACCCAAAAATGGCGATGATTACTATGCTTATAAGCGCACTTCTTAACATAGCTTTAAACCCATTATTCATTTTTGTTTTTCATATGGGTATAAAGGGTTCTGCGCTTGCAACTGTAGTATCTACCTCTGTTGCATCAATTTGGATTCTATTATACTTCACAGGCAAAAAGAGCCTTTTAAGGCTACACGTTAAAAACCTTAGGTTAAATATTAAAATAGTAACGCAAATATTTTCTATTGGTGCGTCTATGTTCCTAATGCAGGTAACTGCAAGTATAATTACTATATTATTTAACAACAGCCTTAAAAAGTATAGTGGAGATGTTGCCATTGCAGCATTTGGAATTATAAATGCTATTACATTATTAATTTTAATGCCTGTTTATGGAATAAACCAAGGTGCACAGCCTATTATTGGATATAATTATGGCGCAAAAAACTACCGCAGGGTAAAAGAAACCTTAAAGCTTGCTATTGTAAACGCTACTATAATAACTACTGTTGGCTTTGTTATTGTTGAATTATTTGCAAGGCAAATTTTAAGCGTATTCGGTAGCAATAACGAAGAATTATTAAATATAGGCGCATATGGTATGAGAATATTCCTGCTAACCTTGCCTATTTTAGGTGTGCAAAGCACTGGGTATTTTCAAGCCGTTGGGAAATCAACAATTGCTATTATTTTAAGCTTGTCAAGACAGGTAATATTTTTACTTCCTGCTATATTTATTCTTCCTATTTATTTTCAACTAACTGGCGTGTGGGTAGCAGAGGTTGTTGCCGATATACTTGCAACGGCTCTTGTTGTTGGCTTTTTAATTAGGGAAATAAAACAGTTAAATGAAAAACAACGATTAATTGACGAGCAGGTTTAAACCTCTAACTCGAATTGGCTTTTATGCATTTTTGAATACGAACCGTCAAGCTGTAACAGCTCTGTATGAGTGCCACTTTCAATAATTTGTCCACCCTCTAAAACCATTATTAAATCTGCATCTCTTATTGTGGAAAGCCTATGTGCTATAACAAAGCTTGTTCTGCCATTTGCAAGGCGCAAAAGTGCCTCTTGAATTTTAAGCTCTGTACTTGTATCAACGCTTGATGTTGCTTCATCAAGAATTAGTATAGGTGCAGAGCATAATACTGCCCTTGATATTGCAATTAGCTGACGTTGTCCTTGTGATAGTGTATCTGTTGCGCCAGTAACTAAGGTGTCATACCCCTGTGGTAGCCTGCAAATAAATGTATGAGCATTAGCAGCAATTGCTGCCTCGATAACCTCTTCCTTTGTAGCATTTGGCCTTCCATAGCGTATATTATCTTCTATTGTTCCTGTAAAAAGGCAGGTGTCCTGCAATACAACAGTAAACGCAAGGCGCAGGCTTTCTCTTGTATAATTTCTAATGTCAACTCCATCTATACAAACGCACCCTCCAGTTACATCATAAAACCGAGTGAGTAAATTTACAATGGTTGTCTTTCCTGCACCTGTTGCACCAACAAGCGCAACAGTTTGACCACTTTTCACCTTAAAGCTAACGTTTTTAAGCACGTTAATGCCTTTGATATATGCAAATGTAACATTGTCGAATTGCACATCACCACGAGGGTTAGTTAAGTCAATTGCATTTGGCACATCTCCCTGCTCTTCCTGTTCCTCGAGCACATCGAAAACACGCTCTGCACCTGCAAGCGCAGATTGTATAGTATTAAAAATGCTTGCTATATCGTTAAGTGGTCTTGCAAACTGGCGTGAATACGTGCTAAAACTCGCAATTGTTCCAACACTAATAAGCCCACTAACTGCCATAACTCCCCCAACACCTGCTACTAATGCAAAGCCTAAATTTGTGATGACATTCATTAGTGGCATAAGAAAGCCAGACCATATTTGCGCCTTTGTAGAATGATATAACAGCTTTTTATTTGTTTCCTCAAATTTCGAAATAACATTTTCCTCTTGGTTAAATGCCTTAACCATTCTTAGCCCTGAAATTGATTCCTCAATAATTCCGTTTAAAATTCCAAGCTCTTTTTGTTGCCCCGAAAACATTTTTCTGGACTTTTTAGTAATTATGCGTGTTAAAACTAATACCAGAGGTATCGTTACAAGCGATATAAGTGTAAGATGTGGGCTTAGAATTATCATAAATATTACTGAACCAATAATGGTTATCAAGGAATTCATAAGCTGTGTTGTTGATTGCGCAATGGTAACGCTTATGTTATCTATATCATTTGTGAGCCTGCTCATTAGCTCGCCATGGGTGTGAGTATCGTGATATGTTAATGGTATGTTTTGAAACTTTTCAAATAATGCCTTGCGCAGGGCTAAAACTATCTTTTGAGATGTTCCTGCCATTATGTATCCCTGTAAGGTAGAGCAAAGCCAATCTACAACGTATGCTGTGAAAAGTGCAAATACAGCAATTCGTATAAAGCCATAATCAATTGCTCCCTTTACAATTCCATCATTTATTGCGTTTATTGCATAGCCTACAATTATTGGTGCAAAAAGTACAGCTACGCTTGAAATTAGTAATAATAAAAATACAATGAAAATTTCCTTGCCCTCACGGAGGTAAAGCTTAAAAAGTCGCTTTAATGTGCCTTTTCTGTCTTTTGCCTTTGCTGTTGGTTGAAACCTGCCCATTCCACCCATTCCAAAACGCTTTGGCATAGGTGGGAATGCTGAATCCGAGCTTACTCTTTTATTATCCGACATTTTTTGCACCTCCTCCAATTTGGGAAAGGTATATATCACGATATATTGGGCAATCCAAAAGCAATCTCTCGTGAGTTCCCAGCCCAACTTGATGCCCATTATCTAACACCAAAATTTTGTCTGTTGTCATAACCGAGCTTATGCGCTGTGAAATAAGAACGCAAGCAATATCCTTTGAATATTCCTTTAATGAGCGACGAACCTTAGCTTCTGTTACTGCATCAAGCGCACTTGTGCAATCGTCTAACACAAGAATATCAGGGTTCCCACACAAAGCCCTCGCTATTGAAACTCTCTGCTTTTGCCCACCAGATAAATTCACACCACCTTGACCTAATCTTGTGTTAAAGCCCTCGTGTGTGGCAGTTATAAAATCATACGCCTGTGCTGCCTTTGCGGCGGCAGTTATCTGCTTATCATCTGCGCTATTTTCACCCCAAGCTATATTATCCCTTATAGAGCCAGTAAATAGCGTTGCTGTTTGTGGCACAATTGCAATATGGCTTCTAAGCACAGATGCTGGCATATCGCTTATATTATACCCACTAATATTAATACTGCCACCTGTTGTTTCATAAAAGCGTAGCATTAATGAGGCAAGTGTGCTTTTGCCAGAACCAGTAGGCCCAATAATTCCAAGAGTTTGCCCTTTGGATATGGAGAAGCTTATGTTTTTAAGCGCCATCTCCCCTGTTGAGCCTGGGTAAGCAAAGCTGACATTGTCTAATGCTAATTCTATATTTTCAAAATCATAATCCGTATTTTCATTTTCGGCATATAAATTCTCTGTATCCTCCATATTCATAACCTCCGCAACCCTAACAGCAGAAGCCTTTGTGCGAACATACATATTTAATATATTAGAAATCATATTGAGTGACATAAGTATTTGCGCCATATATGTTATAAAAGCTATAATTTGCCCAACTTCCATTTCGCCCCTACCTACCCAATGAGAGCCAAGCAGGATAATTACAGCAATCCCACAATTTACAGCCAAGGATGTAAGTGGTGAAAAAGCATTTAGTATTCTGCTTGCCTTTGTGGTAACAGCTGAAAGCCTTTTGTTTGCAACCTCAAAGCGTTCCTCCTCGTGCTTAAAACGACCAAACGCCTTAACGAGCCTAATGCCCATAAGGTACTCCCGTATTGTGGTATTAAGCTTGTCAATCGCACCTTGAATATGTGAAAATTGAGGGTAAGAAAGCTTCATACTTAGCATAATAAATATTATAACAATAACTACAATAGAAACGATAATTGGAACTGTGCGAATATTAAGCGTGAATGCCATAAAAATGCCACCAAAACACATTACTGGTGCTTTGAAAAATACACGCATTAGTCCGTTGAAAAAATTAGTAATCTGGGTTACGTCATTAGTCATTCTTGTAACTAATGAGCCACCGTCAAATTTATCTGAATCAGTTACAGACAATTTTTGAATTTTTATAAATAAATCACTACGCACATCTGCCCCAAAACTTTGCGAGGCATTACTGCTAAGGACATTTCTTACACACGCAAATACTGCACCGATTGCTGTTATACTTAGCATTAGCATTGCCGAGTGTATAACATATTGCATATCAAGTTTGCGAACACCATTATCAATTAAACGTGCCATAATTTGTGGCTGAATTAAATCACACACTGCCTCAAATGAAACACAGATAACAGATGTAATAAAAAGAAACCTATACTTGTTCCAGTATTTTAAAAGAAACTTCATACTTGTTTTCACTCCACTTTAAAATTTTTGTACTTTTTATTATATCATAATTTTATTATATATTAAACACAATAAATTTGTATTGAATAAAAAAGTGATTTGTGGTATACTTTTCGTTGATAACAAAGTAACATTGGGGGAAAAATTTTGTGTTTACCATACTAAAAGTTAAAAGACCTGCAATTTTAGCTATACCTATTATACTTCTTGCAGGCACACTTGCAATATGTTTACTTATTTTTAACTTAAATATAAGAGATGTCGTTAGGACAAGGGTTTTACGCACATCAAAAGAGGTTACTGCATTTTTTTTAGGGATTAAAAAAACTACACCTATACTTGCTTATCATGGTGTTGGAGCAGATTATTCTTGGGGTGGAAAAAGATATTTTGTATCCCCAACTGAATTCGAAAATCAAGTTAAATACCTTAGTGACAATGGTTATACAGCAATGACAATTAACCAATTAGATAGTTTAAAATCGGTCGATAAACCCGTTATTTTGACATTTGACGATGGATATGAGGACGTATATACATATGCGTATCCTATTTTAAAAAAATATGGTATGCACGCTTCAATTTTTATTATTTCAGATTTCGTTGGTGAGGAGCATTATCTTACGGCAAACCAGATATTAAATATGATGGATGTTTTTGATGTTGAAAGCCACACAAAAACTCACCCATATTTAGCAAAAATGGATAAAGATACATTAGATTATGAGTTATCACAATCTAAGGCAGATATAGAAAAGTTAATTGGAAAGCCTGTAAGCTCAATTGCATACCCTAATTCAAGCTTTAATAATTATGTTACAAAAACTGCATCAAAGTATTATAAATATGGGCTTATGAACTGGGGGGGCAAATATTATGGGTTTGAAAATCCTCTTAGAATACCCAGAACCCCAATATATTGGGACGATGATATAAATGAATTTGCGCAAAAAATAAAAAATTAGCCTTTGACGGCTAATTTTTTTTAGTTTAGTTTAATAACCTCTAACGAAATATACAACAAAAATTACTATTGCAATAGCAAACCTATACCACATAAATATTGCAAAATTATTTTTCTTTAAATATTTAAGCAAAAAGCCTATGCACCATATTCCAACTATTGCTGCTGTTACTGTGCCTATTAAAAATCGAGGATCTGAAATATGTTGTATTATTGCCTTTGATTTTCCAAGTGCCGCACCTGCAATTATTGGTGTTGCAAGTAGGAATGAAAATTTTGCAGCCGTTTCCCTTGTAAAGCCTAAATATCTTCCAGTTGTCATCGTAATGCCTGCACGTGAAACACCTGGAATAAGTGCCAAAACCTGTGCAATACCAACCAATAATGCTTGCTTGAATGTTATTTTATCTAAACTAACTGTTTGCTTTGAATTTTTATCAACCAAATATAAAACTACACCCATTATAGCTAACCCTACTGCTATAACCAAATATTGTTCTCTTACATAATATTCAATAAAGGAATCAAATTTAAGCCCAATAAGCGCGCCCGGAATTGTTGCTATTACTAAGTACCAAAACATTCTCCCATCTTCTGTCTTTGCGCCTTTTGTAAGCCCATTATATGCTAAACGAACCCAATCATTAAAGAAAAAGATTACAACAGCAATAAGTGTTCCCAAATGAAGTGCCACATCAAAAACTAAATCAAGTTCTTTGCTTGTTTGCCACCCAAATAACCATTTAACAATTATAAGATGTGCCGAGCTTGAAATAGGCAAAAATTCACCTATTCCTTGTACTATTCCTTGTACTATTGCGATAAACCATGTGAAATCACCCATTAAATTAACCCCTTTTTGATTTTTTCTAAGTTAAAATATTATATCACCTTAAAAAAGAATTTACAACACATTATTTAATAAAAAAACCCAACCACATTTTGCGGTTGGGTTTAAATATTTTATATTATTTATTAAGTCTTGCTTCAAGTGATGCAAGTTGAACTTCAATTTCTTTTGGAAGCTTGCTGAATTTAGCAAAGAATTCTTTTTGTCCTGCAATATCTTCCATCCAAACGTCTTTATCAACCTTTAAAAGCTCTGAAAGGACTTCATCGCTAATGTTAAGACCATTAAGGTCTAAATCTGCTTTATTTGGTAGGTAACCAATTGCTGTTTCGTTAGCTTCAACTTTACCGTCGCAACGCTCAGTTATCCAGTTAAGAACACGCATATTGTCACCAAAACCTGGCCATATAAACTTACCATTTTCGTTTGTTCTGAACCAGTTTACATTAAATACTTTTGGTGGGTTAGGAATTTTCTTACCCATTTCTAACCAATGAGCGAAATAATCACCCATATCGTAGCCACAGAATGGAATCATAGCCATTGGGTCACGACGAACTACACCAACTTGACCAATTGCCGCTGCTGTTGTTTCTGAAGCCATTGTAGCACCAACAAATACGCCGTGGTTCCAGTCGAAACTCTCATATACAAGTGGAGCAGTTTTTGCACGTCTGCCACCGAATACGATAGCGCTAATTGGCACGCCTTGTGGGTTTGCAAACTCGCTTGAAATACAAGGACATTGTTTTGCAGGAGCTGTGAACCTTGAATTTGCATGAGCTGCAGGCGTTCCTTTTGTAGGTGTCCAATCCTCGCCTAACCAGTCAATAGCGTGAGCTGGAGCAGCCTCATCATGACCTTCCCACCAAACAGTACCATCATCTTTAAGCGCAACATTTGTGAATATAGTATTGCTCATTGTTGTAGCAAGAGCATTATAATTTGTTTTCGAGCTTGTTCCAGGAGCAACACCGAAGAAACCTGCTTCTGGGTTTATTGCCCATAGACGACCATCTGGACCTGGACGTAACCAAGCGATATCGTCGCCAACTGTCCAAACTTTGTAGCCTTCTAATTCTTTTGGTGGAATAAGCATTGCAAGGTTTGTCTTACCACAAGCGCTTGGGAAAGCAGCAGCGATGTATTTAACTTCACCTTGTGGGTTTTCAAGACCTAATATAAGCATATGTTCTGCCATCCAGCCCTCGTTTTTGCCAAGGTAGCTTGCAATTCTAAGTGCAAAACATTTTTTGCCAAGAAGAACATTTCCGCCGTAAGCAGAGTTAATTGACCAAATTGTGTTATCCTGTGGGAAATGTACAATGTATCTTTCTTCTGGGTTTACATCAGCTGTACAGTGTAGGCACTTTGTGAAATCGCCAGTTTCGCCGATTTCGTCAAGAGCAACCTGACCCATACGAGTCATAATGTTCATATTAATAACAACATAAATGCTGTCTGAAAGCTCAATGCCAACCTTGCTAAAAGGTGATTTTGCAGGACCCATTATGAAAGGAATAACATACATTGTTCTACCCTTCATTGAACCAGCAAATAAATTTGACATTTTTGCATACATTTCGCTTGGTTCCATCCAATTATTAGTTGGACCAGCTTCTTCTTTTGTTGTAGAACAAATAAATGTTCTATCCTCTACACGAGCAACGTCATTTTGCGCTGTTCTGTGTAGGTAGCAGCCTGGAAGCTTATCTTGATTCAGTGTAATAAGTGTCCCATTTGCAACCGCCTGCTTTGTCAATTCGTCTAATTGCTCTTTTGAACCGTCAACCCAAACAATGTTGTCTGGCTGTGTTAGGGCTTTCATTTCTTCAACCCAGTTTAAAACTTTTTTGTTACTTGTCATTTTTCTTTCCTCCAATTATATTAAAGTTAATTTTTTTACAAAGAAATTTATACTTATTACATTATACAACATAGTTCGTCAAAATAAAATCATTTAGTGAATTTTTTCACAAATTTGTATAAATTGACTAATATTTAACGTTTCGCCCCTTGCATTTTCGTTATCACACACTAAAACTATAAGCTCACGCAGTTCGTCCTTAGGCATTTCAAATGCTGAAGATAGTGCATTAGCCAAGGTTTTACGCCTTTGACCAAAGGCAGCCTTTACAACCTTGAAAAATTTATCCCTTTCTGAAACCTGTGGCACCGTATGGTTTTTTATATCAATTTTAATTACAGCAGATGTAACCTTTGGCGCAGGCATAAAGCTTTCGGGTGGCACAATTGTTATAATTTCAGGCGTAGCGTAAAACTGTACTGCAACAGATAATGCACCATAATCCTTTGTATTTGCCTTTGCAACTATGCGCTCGGCAACTTCTTTTTGTATCATAACGGTTATAGACTCTAATGGCAGCGCTTCTTCTAAAAATTTCATAATTAGGGGTGTAGTAATATAGTAAGGTAAATTTGCAACAACCACAACTGGCATACCTGCAAGATGTTCATTTATTATGTCATTTAGGTTTAGCTTTAATGCATCGCCTTGAATTATCTCTACATTTGAGTATGCAACAAAGGCTGTTTTTAGATATTCTGCAATTTGCCTGTCAAGCTCGATAGCGACAACCCTCCCGGCATTTTCTGCAAGCTCTGCTGTGAGTGTGCCTATTCCAGGCCCAATTTCAATTACACCATAGTCCTTATTAACGCCACTTGCACTTATTGTTTGCGCCAAAACTTCATCATCAATCAAAAAGTTTTGCCCAAGAGATTTATTAAATTTCAACCCACTATTGCCCATTATTTTCTTAATAACCTGCGGTGAGGTTAATTTCATAAGGCATACCCCCAGTCCAAAACTGATTCTTGCTTAAAATGCTATGAAATTTTGCGAAATAATTTTTCGTTAGGCAAGGCGCAGGTTCTCGGCAATGGTGTATCCATTGCCGACGGTTCTGCAACAACGCATAACGAAAAATTAGCCGAAAAATAAATAGCTATTTTAACAAGGATTAGTTTTTTATATATTATCACAGTTTTTGCAACTTTTCAATTGCTTTTTTTCATTTTTAGTTATATAATTTTAAAATAGAGGTTTTCATTGGAGGAAATTATGGATATATTTATTCGGATATTAAAGGATGCAAAAAAGTATTACCCACAAATGGGCGTTAGTTTGCTTGGGCTTGTCGTTGTGACTATTACTCAGCTTACAGCACCACAAATTATTAGAAGCCTTATTAGGCTTATTACTAATAATGACCCAAACCTTATAAATGGTGCTATTTATTTTGCGCTACTCCTGCTTGGGTTATACATAATCGAGTTTGTGTTTACTTATTTTCGTGCATATTATGGGCATTATGCGGCGTGGAAATATGTTTCAGACCTTAGAATTAGAGTGTATGAGCATTTTCAAAAGCTTTCGCTTAGCTATTACCACGATAAGCAAACAGGACAGCTTATGTCACGAGCTGCAAACGATACACGAGATTTGGAGGAATTAATTGCACATTCTGTGCCAGATTTAATAGTTAGTGTATTCATTTTTGGTGGTGTTTTAGTTATACTTTTTAGTATCAACCCAGTTCTTGCAATATTCACGCTCCTCACAACACCTGCCTCGGTAATTTTAGTTAGGCGTTTTGCAAAAAAGGGGTATCCATTATTTCGTGATTCACGCCAAAAATATGCTGAATTTAACGCAGTTTTGCACGATGATTTAAACGGAATTAAGGAAATTCAGGCATTTAACCAACAAGAGCGAGAATTAGAACGAATAAGAATATCATCAGAAAGACATATAGATTTAAACCTTGGTGCATTAAAGCTTTCTGCAATTTATCACCCTGGTGTTTCATTTGTAACAAACTTTGGCACTGTTCTTGTGGTTGGCGTGGGTGGAGTTCTTGCAGCAGGAGGGAGGCTTCCTGTTGAAGATATTGTCGCATTTATGATATATTTATCTATGTTTTATCAACCAATTAACACCCTTGCTCGTCTTAATGAGGGGCTGCAAAACTCTATTGCCTGTGCTACTCGTGTGTTTGAGGTTTTAGACACAGAATCTGAGGTTAAAGAATGTGAAAATCCAACCGAGCTTGGCAGGGTTAAAGGTGAAATTTGCTTTGAGAATGTAAGCTTTTCATACGTTGATGGAATAGAAGTGTTAAAAGACATTAACCTTACCATAAAACCAGGCGAAATGGTCGCACTTGTTGGCCCAACAGGGGTTGGAAAAACAACTATGGCAAGCCTTTTGAATAGGTTTTATGACCCATGTGGTGGCAGGGTTACAATTGATGGCGTTGATTTAAAAGATGCTTCGCTTCATTCATTGAGGAATAATATTAGCGCTGTACTGCAAGATGTATTTTTATTTAATGGAAGCGTTGCAGAAAATATTTCGTATGGTATAGAAAATGCAAATATGTCTGATATAATTCGTTCCGCACAAAATGCCAATGCTGATGAATTTATAGATAATTTAGAGGACGGCTATGATACGATAATCGGCGAACGTGGCGTTAAGCTAAGTGGTGGGCAAAAGCAAAGGCTATCTATCGCAAGGGCGCTACTTCGAGATACTCCAATTCTAATTCTTGATGAAGCAACTGCCTCTGTTGATATGGCAACAGAAAAGCTGATTCACGAGGCAATTGACAGCGTTGTTAAGGACAGAACAACCCTAATTATTGCTCATCGCCTTGCATCAATTAAAAAGGCAGATAAAATAGTTGTGTTAGAGGAAGGCCGCATAATCGAAATTGGCACACATACTGAGCTTATAAAAAAAGGTGGATTATACGCAGATTTATGCGCAATACAATTTGATATGTAAAAAGTTGCAAATAAAATATTTTACAAAAACTATTGCAGGACAGGTTTACATTATGTTATACTAAAAACCGAAAGAGATGATAGCCTTTAAAGCAAACAAGAACTTCTTTTGTGTGCAGAAGAAATGAGGATTACCATTTGAGAATGTTAGGAATAGATTATGGGGTTGCACGCACTGGTGTTGCGGTTACAGACGCACTTGGCTTTATGGCACAGGGCGTTGAGACTATACACAATAGAAACCCTGAAAAGATTGCTGAAAAAGTTTTAGAGTTCGCCGAAAAATTCCAAGTCGGTATAATTGTTGTTGGATTACCAAAGAATATGAACAATACTATTGGAGAACGTGGCGAAGCTACACTCAAATTTGTAGAGCTTTTAAAGAGCAAAACAAGTTGCGAGGTTATCACTTGGGATGAACGTCTTTCGACCGTTAGTGCAATTCGTACACTAAACGAAACTAATACTCGTGGGGCGAAAAGAAAAGCAGTAATTGATACAGTTGCGGCTACAATTATACTGCAAAATTATTTAGATTACAAAACGAAAGGTTGATGAATTATGAGCGAAGAATTTAACGAGGAAGTAAACGACAGGCTAATCGAGCTTACAGACGAGGAAACAGGCGAGGCAATTCTTTTCGAGCATCTTGATACTATTGAAATGAACGAAAAAACATATTTTGTATTAACAGAATATTATGAAGAAGAGCAAGACGAGGATGACGTTTTTATTATGACAGTTATTCAGCTTGATGATGGTGAGGAAACGCTTGAAATTGTTGAGGATGAGGCTGAAGTTGAAGCAGTTTTCGAGGAATTTAAAATTCGTTGTGGGGACGACTTCGATTTTGCCGAATAGTTTACACAAAAAACTTTCCAATAACACTTGATTTTTTGTACAAAATATTGTATAATCATCTTGTAATAAAGCTTAGTGATTTCCCTGAGGTGTGCGTGATTTAGGCATATTTATAACCAACACAATTTTTACGGGAGCCAAGCCTCTGTTCTCTGCGTGTACGCCCAGATTTATCTGGGAAACCCATAAACGAACAGGAAGCACCCACCTGCTATTGCAGGTTGTAAATCTGCCCAGTAAACGGCACAATGGGGATAATGAAAACATAGCAGCTATGCTGCTCTATTGCGGTGAAATACCATACGGTATTTCACTGTTTTTTATTGCACTTCTGGTTATTTTCATAAAATTATTTTAACAACTTATTTTTACCTATTGCAATACAGAATTAATAATGATATAATCAAAAAAATTAAATATTATTCGAAAGGAAGGGTTTTATGACATTGGAGTCTTTATTATTAGCGTTATTCCCTATTGCAATTATTTTATGTATGCTTTTAGTTTTCAAAAAACCTGCGGATATTAGTGGAATTGTAGGTTGGATCGCGGTTTCAGTTATTGCTGGTCTTTTTTTCAAAACAACAATAGAGGTTATTTTGCGGTCAACCGCAGCAGGTCTAATCAAATCTTTTTCAGTTTCGCTAATTGTAGCAACCTCCCTATTGCAAATGGCGTATATGGAAAAAACGGGTGCATTAAAGAGAATAATAATCTTCATTAAAACATTATCAAGCGAGAACAAAGCTGTACAAATTATGATGATTAACATTGGCTTTGGAACGTTGATGGTTTCAGTAGGTGCAACTCCTGTATCGCTATTACCTCCTATATTATTGGCAATGGGTTATAGTACATATGTTGCAATCGCTCTTCCATCAATTGGATATGACTCCTTGTGCACATATGCGCTACTTGGCGCACCAATCGTTGTGTTTGTTGATATAGCAAATAAGTTCCTTGGGACCGGGAACTCAATTACGCTATCACAGGCAGGAAGTGTATTTGCTGTTTTTCTTCCGGTAATATCGACGATGATTGGTTTTTGTATGCTATGGATAGTTGATAGGTGGCAAGGCATTAGAAAAGGTTGGCTGCCATGTATAATTACAGGGCTTGTTATTGGCGTGGTAGGCTATTTTACAAATAAATTTGATAACCTTGTTGTTTTAACAGGTGTTATTTGTGGTATCGCCGTTATACTTTCTATGATTATATATCTATTAGTTACTGGAAAAAGCATTATAGACCGCAGTAAGCTTTCCAAAGACGAAATAGAATTTGAAAAAGAATATCCTTTGTGGAAGGCGCTAATGCCATGGATTATACTAATTATCCTTATACTATGTTTAAATCTTCCAAAAGAAGTATTTAAAATGCTGTATTATAATATGAAACTTCCAATAATGAATGTTACGGCAGATGGTAGTGGGATTGACACAAGGGCTCTTTGGAACGCATATACATGGATATTTGCAAGTATTATCCTATCAATTCCGTTCCTTAGACCAACAAAAACACAGTTGAAAGACACTTTTAAGCTATGGTTTAAAAGAGCACCAAGACCAGTTTTCTCTGCAGCTATCTTCTTTGCAATTGGAGAAGTTATGAATATGTCAGGATATAATATGGCATTTAATTCAAATAATACACTGCCTAAATTTTTAACCCCGAGTATGATTAAAGTACTTGCAGATTATTCCGCACAAGCTTTCCATAATACCTATGGATATATAGTAAGCTTTATTGGGTTGTTCGGTGGATTTATTACTGGTAGCGAGGCATCGACAATTGGTATGTTTGCACAATACGCTATGACTACATCAAAAAACTTAAATTTGGGGTTAACAGGGACTATTACCGTAATTGCAGGTTTGGCTTTCGGTGGTGGGCTTGCAAGCGTAATTTCACCTGCTAAGCTCCAAAATGCGGCAGCATCAATAGATAAATTAGGTGAAGAAAATAAAGTAATTCCTATTGCATTTATATTTTCATTAATTTTATGCGCTGTAACTTCATTGTTTGTTGCTTTTTTACTGAAGTTCCCATTGTTTTAAAAAGAAATATCTAAAATATCAATAAACTGCACCTAAAAAATTAAAAAATATCTTAATTTTTAGGTGCAGTTTTGTTGGAGCCAAATGCATATTATAAAGAGTGGTTGGGGGTTTTTATTAAAGAGATGTTTCGTGGGACTAAATAAAAACATTGTTGCAATTTATAACAAAATATGATATAATTATTAGAAATTTAGTTTAGTTTAAGGGGTAGATATTATGAATATTACTATTCAAAAGACAACCACACCAAAGGAAAAACCAGATCAAAATAACTTAGGGTTTGGCAAAAATTTTACAGACCATATGTTTATAATGGATTATACTGAGGGCAAGGGATGGCACGATGCAAGAATTGTTCCGTATGCACCACTTCAATTAGACCCTGCTACAATGGTTCTACATTATGGGCAAGCCATATTCGAGGGCTTGAAGGCTTATAAAAAAGAAGATGGAACGATTTTGCTTTTTAGACCAAAAAAAAATATGCAACGAATAAACATTAGCAATGAGCGTATGTGCATACCACAAATAGATGTTGATTTTTGTGTTAGTGCAATTAAAGCTCTTGTAAATGTGGAACGTGATAGCGTTCCAACAGCAGAGGGTACATCTTTATATATTCGCCCATTTATTATAGCAACTGACCCTTACCTTGGTGTTCGCCCTTCGGATACTTATAAATTTATTATTATATGTTCTCCAAGTGGTGCATATTACCCAGAGGGACTTGACCCTGTTAAAATTTGGGTAGAAAGCAAATATGTTCGTGCAGTAAAGGGTGGTGTTGGTGCTTCAAAAACCCTTGCAAATTATTCTTCAAGCTTAAAGGCGCAACAAGAGGCAAAACAAAATCACTACACACAGGTTTTGTGGCTTGATGGCATTGAGAAAAAATATGTTGAAGAAGTTGGCACAATGAACGTGTTTTTTGTAATTGACGGCGAGGTAATTACTCCTGCTCTTGAAGGAAGCATACTTTCTGGAATTACTCGTATGAGCGTTATGGAACTCCTTAGAAAGCAAGGTTACACTGTGACAGAGCGCAAAATTTCGATTCAAGAAGTATATGATGCTCACACCGAAGGAAAGCTCGACGAAGCCTTTGGAACTGGCACAGCGGCAGTAATTAGCCCAATTGGTGAGTTTAATTGGAATGGCAATATTATAATTGTAAACAACAACAAAACTGGCAAAATAGCAGAGTATTTGTATGATACAATTACAGGTATTCAAGGCGGAAAGTTACCAGATACTTTCGGTTGGACACAAGAAGTAAAATAATTTAAAATATTACTTGACAAAACAATATATTTTATGCTATATTATATAGGCACGCAAGTGAGCGCCTATATGGAGAGATGTCTGAGTGGTTTAAAGAGCTGGTCTTGAAAACCAGTGATGTGTGAGCATCCGGGGGTTCGAATCCGCCTCTCTCCTCCAAAGTTTTATCAAGTTGCAAAACAATATGTTTTGCATTTTTTGTAAAAACTTAATAATGTTAAAGCATCATAACTTTTTGTTAAATGCTTTAACAAAATTCAGCTCGGAGAAGTACTCAAGTGGTTGAAGAGGCGCCCCTGCTAAGGGTGTAGATCGGGAAACCGGTGCGAGGGTTCAAATCCCTCCTTCTCCGCCACCCATAAACACAACAAGTGTTTGAAAGAAGAGTGTATAGTATACACTCTTCTTTGTTATGATTTTTTAATAATACAAAACAAAAACTACTGCTTTAAAAGAGGTGTTACTTCATTACGAAGTCGTTATTCATATCTATAAACATTTGAGGATATTCGCTTCTCAATTCCTTTTATTGAGTTGAA
>CAYVWT010000025.1:0-17301 GCA_964455565.1 uncultured Clostridiaceae bacterium
AGGGAGTGTAGTTGTTGAAAAAACGTCTTGATATGTACCTTGTAGATAATGGTTTTGCACCAAGCAGAGAAAAGGCAAGGGGCATAATAATGTCAGGCTGTGTATATGTAAACAACCAAAAATCCGATAAAGCAGGAGATATGGTTGCTGATACCTCTGCCGTGGAAGTGCGTGGAGGCGAGCTTAAATATGTCAGCCGAGGGGGCTTAAAGCTTGAAAAAGCAGTTGCAAGCTTTGATATTGACCTTAATGATAAAATTTGTATGGACGTAGGTGCTTCAACTGGTGGTTTTACAGATTGTATGCTACAAAATGGTGCGAAAAAAGTATATTCTGTTGATGTAGGCTATGGTCAACTTGCCTGGAAATTGCGACAAGATGAGCGAGTTGTTAATTTGGAAAGAAAAAATATTCGTTTTGTTGATGAGGTTGACGTGCCAGATAGTTTGGATTTTTCTTCAATCGATGTAGCGTTTATTTCGCTTAAATTAGTCCTGCCTGTTGTGTTTAGGCTACTTAAACCAACTGGTGAGGGTGTTGCTTTAATAAAGCCTCAATTTGAGGCAGGTAGGGATAAGGTTGGCAAAAAAGGTGTTGTTCGTGATAAGCAAACACATATTGAGGTTATAGAAAATGTTTTAGCTTTTACAAGGGAAATTGGTTTTTTGGTCACAGCTGTTACTTATTCGCCAATAAAAGGGCCAGAGGGTAATATTGAATATTTAATGCACATTTCAAAAGATAATACTAATAATGAAATTGATGTTGTGACTATTGTTGAGCAGTCACACGAGGTGTAAAAGTATGAGTATGAGAGAAATAGCAGTTATCCCAAATGAAATTAAAGATAAAGACTTGAAAAGCACACGAAGGGTAGTTGAGCTGATTCAAGAAAGTGGCATTACAGCCCTGCTTAGTGATGATTATAAGAAAAGTGGAATTGATGCAACCTTTGTTTCAAAGGATGGGCTTGGAAGGGCACAAATGATTGTCGTTTTAGGTGGCGATGGCACTTTGCTTGCCACAGCAAGGAAATATTTTGAGTATAATATTCCAATTTTAGGCATCAATCACGGACATCTTGGGTTTTTAACTGAAATTGAAAAGGACGAAGAAAAACGCTTAAAAGAAATATTGTCAGGCAAATATTCTATTGCAAAGCATATGACTTTGTCCGTTAAAACAGGCGATGGAACAGTTTATAATGCACTAAATGATGCAACAATACACCGTAGTGGAGTTTCCAGAATGTTAGCATTTTCAGTGTATGTTGGTGATGAACGTGTCAATTCTTTTTTAGCAGATGGGCTGATAATCTCTACTTCAACTGGTTCTACTGCATATTCTCTTTCGGCTGGTGGGCCAATTGTAGACCCAACTCTCGAAGTTCTTATAGTAACCCCAATATGCCCACACGATTTATACACCAGAAGTATTATTTTGCCAGCACAAAAGGATATAAGAATTTTTGTTGATAATGCAGATGAGCGTGAAGCAATGCTAACGCTTGACGGTCAGGTGGGTTGCAAGCTTAGAACAGGTGAGGCCTTGATAATTAGTGGTAGTCGGAAAATCGATTTGGTTAGAACCATTGATAGCTCTTTTTACAGAAAATTGCGCAAAAAACTATTTGAAAAAGGTAGATAATACTAATTCCAAATTAAAAAGGAAAGAAATGAGTGCCGCCAAAATAGCGAAATGAGCTTTTTGGGACTTCTTTGGGTTTGACAATCGGTGCGAAGTTTCTCGACTATTTTAATTGGAATTAGTATAGAAGGAGGAACTATGCAATCTAAAAAAATAAGGCACTCGAAAATCTTGGAAATTATAAATAATAATAATATAGAAAAGCAAGAGGAAATAGTAGAAATACTAAAATCAGCTGGCTTTAACGTAACGCAGGCAACTGTTTCAAGGGATATACACGACCTACGTTTAATAAAAGAGCCAATGTCAAATGGTATTCAAAGGTATGCTCAATCACTTAAAATTGACGGAGAAAGCTTTAATATAAAGTTGTATGAAATATTTTCACATTCCGTAATAAATGTTGATTTTGCTAATAATATTATCGTCATAAAAACCCTAAGCGGAATGGCGCAGGCGGCGGCTTCTGCTGTTGATGCAATAAATTCAACCGAGATAATGGGCTGTATCGCAGGAGATGACACCATTATGGTTATAACGAAAAATGAAAATGATGCCAAGCGGATATGTGGCAAGCTAAACAAAATGAGGGGGTAGGCGTCTATGCTCACAAAATTACATATTAAAAACATAGCTGTAATAGATGAGGTTGACGTTGAATTCCAAGACGGATTTAATGTTTTAACTGGTGAAACCGGTGCAGGTAAATCTATAATAATTGATTCAATAAATATGGTTTTAGGCGAGCGTACAAGCCGTGACCTTGTTAGAAATGGTGAGCAAAAGGCAGTTGTTGAAGCATTATTTGAAATTGATAGCGAGGATGTAATAAATGCTATTTGTGAGCTTGGAATTGAGGTAGAGGACGGTGTAGTTTTAATTTATCGTGACCTTAATACCGATGGAAAAGGCACTTGCCGAATAAATGGTCAAATGGTAACAGCAGGTATGATAAAAGAGCTTGCAAAGCTTATGATTAATATACACGGTCAGCAGGATAATCAATCGCTTTTAAACCCATCGAAGCATACAGATTTTTTAGACAGCTATGCAGGTATAATGCCACAACGCCTGCAGTATAAAAATGCTTATGACGTTACAAAGCAAATTACAGAGCAAATTGAAAATTGCAACACTAATGAGCAAGAAAAAGAGAGGAAAATTGACCTCCTGCAATTTCAAATAGATGAAATTTTTTCCGCAAACCTTAAAATAGGCGAGGAAGAACAGTTAATAGAGCGTAGGGATTTTTTAGGTAGTGCAAGTAGAATTTCAGAAATATTAGACTCTTCAAGGAATATATTATATGATGGAGATGGCGAAACAGGCTCGGTGCACGATTCCATTTCAAGGGTTGTTCGAGATTTTTCTGAAATAGCAGGCTTTGATGAAAAATTGCAGGGCTTTTATAGTAGTCTTGAAACCATAAGTATAGACCTTGATGATGTAATTTATCAAATTAGAGATTACGCAGATAATATTGAATTTACCTCGAATGAGCTTGACTTTACAGAAGCAAGGCTTGATACTATATATAAGCTAAAACGCAAATATGGTGCAAGTATTACCGAAATACTTGCATATTTGGATTCTATACAAAATGAACTTGATGACATAACGCAAAGTGATGAACGAATTAAAAAGTTGCAAAAGGACTTAGAACAAAACTTAGAAATACAAGAAAGGCTTGCGCAGGAGATACATTCGCAGAGGGTGGAATCTGCGAAAACTCTTGAACAAAAGGTAATGATTGAGCTTGCAGACCTTGATATGAATAAGGTTCAATTTAAGGTTAGTATAGAGCCTACAAGCTTTAACCAAAATGGTTTTGACAGCATTGAATTTTTAATTTCTACTAATATTGGCGACAGTTTAAAGCCACTTTCTAAAATTGCATCTGGCGGCGAAATGTCAAGAATAATGCTTGCAATTAAATCTATCCTTGCTGATACTGACAACGTTTCAACCTTAATTTTTGATGAAATTGATACTGGTGTTAGTGGCAGGGCAGCGCAAAAAATTGCAGAGAAGATAGATAAAATTTCCCGCAAAAAACAAATATTATGCATAACTCACCTTGCGCAAATTGCAAGTATGGCAGGAACACATTTTTTAATTGAAAAAAGTGTATCGCAGGAAAAAACCAAAACATCAGTAATTAAACTGTCTTCGGCAGAACGTGAAAATGAGCTTGCTCGAATTATCGGCGGGGCACAGATAACAGATTTAACCCTGCAAAATGCAAAGGAAATGTTACAGCTTGCAAACAAAGTGCGAGGTGTGTAGATGAAGCAAATTGACAGTGTATAAATAAAGTGTTAAAATAAGGAGAGTAAAATTGATTTATATAATTACTGGGCATTATGGAAGTGGAAAAACAGAGGTTGCAATAAACCTTGCGCTAACTCTTAAAAACGCTACTATTATTGACCTTGACATTGTTAATCCATTTTTTCGTACGAAAGATGCAGAGGAAAAACTAATAGCAAATGGAATTAAGGTAATAGCCCCAGAGTTTGCTAACACAAATATTGATGTTCCGTCACTTCCACCTGATGTTTTTGCAGGCCTGCAAAGTGATAATGACCTTATAATTGACGTTGGTGGCGATGATGACGGAGCAATTGCTTTGGGGCAATATAACAGGTACTTTCGTGAAAAGCCTTATGAAATGTATTTTGTAATAAATGCTAAGCGCCCACTTACTTCAAATGCTGATGATATTATAGAAATGTTAAAATCAATTGAAACAACATCAAGAATTAAAGCTACTGGGCTTATTAATAACACAAATATAAAATCTAAAACGACTGTTAATGACTTGCTACAAGGTCAAAAAATCGTTGATGAGGTTTCGTATATAACAGGCTTGCCTGTAAAGGCAATATCAGCAACAAGAGAAATTATTGAGCAGATAGAAATAGTAGGTATACCCAAGCTATCGCTTGATTTACATTTAACATTACCGTGGGAGGTATAAGTCGAAAGACTTTGCCCATGTGCCTATTTTTTAGGCACTAAAAAATAAATGGCACGGGCGAATTAAATGAATTTTATCCCATTTATGCAGGGAGAATTCATTTCGACCGTAGCAGAAATGGAGATAATAATGGCAAAAGTAACATTTGATGTCGATAACTGTAAAGGCTGTGAGCTTTGCACCACAGTTTGCCCTAAGAAGATTATTATTATGGCGAAAGACCGTTTGAATAATAAGGGGTTTCACCCAGCGCAGGTGCTGGAAATGGATAAGTGCATAGGCTGTAAATTTTGCGCAACAATATGCCCTGATGTTGTAATAAGGGTTGAAAAATAATAGGAGGTTTCAATGGATAAGGTGTTAATGAAAGGTAATGAAGCGATTGCCGAAGCGGCTATAAGGGCAAACTGTAAGCATTTTTTCGGCTATCCTATAACTCCACAAACGGAGATTTCTGCATATATGGCTAAAAAGATGCCAAAAATAGGCGGAGTGTTTTTGCAGGCTGAAAGCGAGGTTGCCGCTATAAATATGGTGTATGGTGCAGCAGGAGCAGGTGTGCGCACTATGACATCATCTTCAAGCCCTGGTATATCGTTAAAGGCAGAGGGTATTTCATACATAGCAGGCGCAGACCTACCCTGCGTAATTGTTAATATTGTAAGGGCTGGTCCTGGTCTTGGTGGAATTCAACCAGCACAGTCGGACTATTTTCAAGCGACAAAAGGCTGTGGGCATGGCGATTATCGAATGATAGTTCTTGCACCAGCATCTATTCAAGAGGTAGTTGATTGCACAACTAATGCGTTTGATTTGGCAGATAAATATCGTATGCCTGTTATGATATTAGGTGACGGTATGCTTGGACAAATGATGGAGCCAATTTCTTTTCCAGATGTTGAAGTTAAGCAGAGTGCAGAAAAGGAATGGGCAACAACTGGAACAGAAATGAAAAGAAAAAGAAACATTATAAATTCACTATACATACAACCAGAAGAGCTTGAGCGATTATTAATAGAGCGTTATGCAAAATATGCAGTTATTGAGCAAAACGAAACAAAATATGAAGCTGAAAATATAGACGATGCAGAAATTGTGCTTGTTGCGTATGGAACAACTGCACGTATTGCAAAAGCAGCAATGAAAACTGCCCGTGCAGAGGGAATAAAGGTTGGGCTTATTCGTCCAATAACTCTTTGGCCTTTCCCAAGTGATATAATTGCAAAAACTGCGAAAACTGCAAAGGCTATTATATCGGTTGAAATGAGTATGGGGCAAATGGTCGAGGATATCCGCCTTGCAGTAAATGGCACCTGCCCTGTTAATTTTTATGGTAGAACGGGTGGAATGGTTCCAACTCCTGCTGGGATATTAGAAGAAATAAGGAGGGCGAAATAGATGCAAACTATATTTGAAAGACCAAAATCATTGTCAAATGTTACGTTTCACTATTGCCCTGGCTGTACACATGGTATTATTCATCGTCTTGTGGCAGAGGTAATTGACGAGCTTGGGATTGAGGGCAAAACCATAGGTGTTGCACCTGTTGGTTGCGCTGTATTTGCTTATAACTATTTTGAATGTGATATGCAACAAGCGGCACATGGAAGAGCGCCTGCTGTTGCAACCGGGATTAAACGTGCAAACGAGGATAATATTGTATTTACATATCAAGGGGATGGCGACCTTGCTGCTATTGGTACTGCTGAAACTGTTCATGCGGCGGCACGAGGTGAAAATATTACAGTTATATTTGTAAATAATGCAATATATGGTATGACTGGTGGGCAATTAGCACCTACGTCACTTGTGGGGCAGGTTACACAAACATCTCCCTATGGCAGAAAAGTTGAAGCGCAAGGGTATCCAATTCGTGTTAGCGAAATGCTCGCTACCTTAGACGGGCCATCATTTATCAAGCGTTGTTCAGTTGATAGTGTAAAAAATATAAACGATACAAAAACAGCAATAAAAAAGGCTTTTCAAAACCAAATAGATAAAAAAGGCTTTTCTCTTGTTGAGGTTCTTTCAACCTGCCCAACAAATTGGGGGCTATCTCCTGTTGAGTCTTTAGATTGGCTTAGAACTAATATGATGCCACAATATCCTTTGGGAATATTTAAGGATATCGACGGAGGTGCGAAAGATGAGTAAAACATATGAAATTCTTTTTGCAGGCTTTGGTGGGCAAGGCATACTTTTTTCGGGTAAGGTAGCAGCTTATGTAGGAATGGTAGACGATTTGAATGTTTCGTGGTTGCCATCCTATGGGCCAGAAATGCGTGGAGGAACTGCAAATTGTCACGTTATAATTTCTGATGAACATGTTGGCTCACCAATAATTATTAACCCAACAGAATTAGTTGTAATGAATAAGCCATCATTCGATAAGTTTGAAAAGAGCGTTGTTAGTGGTGGAAATATTATTATTGATAGCTCGCTTATTGACCAAAAATCTGTAAGAAATGATGTAAACCAATATTTACTCCCTGCAACACAAATTGCTAATGATATGGGAGTGCCTAAGCTTGCAAATATGGTGATGTTTGGTAAGCTGATGAAGGTTACTAATATAGCAACTATGGACACAATAAAAAAAGCGCTGGAAAAAAGCATTCCACCAACTAAAAAGGAATTATTTGATACGAACTTCAAAGCAATAGAAGCAGGATATAATTATTAGAAAAAAGTTGCGAAGCAACTTGCTTGCAGGCAAGCCCCTAAATGGGGCGATGATTGCTTGCGTGAGGAAATTGCTTTGTGTTTTGCACTATCAATCAATTTTCATAGCAATTTCCTAGCAAATTTAAATGCCACCCGTTGAGGTGGCATTTATTAATTCAACATTAAATTTTAATTGCTCCACAATCCTTTAAAATTTCTCTGACTGAATCTGCCTTTTCTCTATCAACTTCCATAGCCCAAACTGTTTTGCCACTTTTAATGTCTTCCTCATATTCCTCGCTTCTTTCCGCAGGAATTCCGAGGTCAATCATTGCACCAACAACGCCTCCTGTTACTGCTCCGCTTAAAAGCCCTGCAATAGGCCCTGCCGCCGCAACCACTCCAAGCCCTGGAATTGCAACAGAGCCAAGCCCAAGAATAAGCCCTGCCGCACCGCCAAGCGCTGTTCCGCTAACAGCACCTGTTGAAACTGAATCTGGCGAATGTGCTACGTCCTTATTAGCGATAATTGATATGTCACTTGTTCTAAGACCAGCATCTTTTACACGCCTTGCAGCCTCTATGGCATCGTGATGTGAACTAAAAACTGCCGAAACTTGTTGCCTCATTTTAAATTCCTCCAACTCTTATGTTGTACTTGTCACAATTATATTTTCCAAATATACAAAAAATATTCAATATTATGTTTACAAATTTCACTTAAAGTGTTAAAATAGTTGAAAACCCTAAAAAAGGAGTGGTATATTTGAGGATAACAGGCGCAACAGCTTTGATAAAGATGTTGGAAAGTCAAGGGGTAGAGGTTATATTTGGCTATCCTGGCGCTGCAAATGCTCCAATATACGATGAGCTTAGCCGTAGTAATATAAAGCACATCCTCCCAAGGGGTGAGCAAGCTGCTGCGCACGAAGCAAGTGGTTATGCACGCATAAGTGGAAAAGTTGGCGTGTGTATGGCAACAAGTGGCCCAGGCGCGACAAACCTTGTTACAGGAATTGCAACAGCTTATATGGATTCTGTTTCAATGGTAGCTATAACAGGTCAGGTTGCATCAAATATGATTGGGCGAGATGTATTTCAAGAAGTGGATATTATGGGCGCAACAGAGCCTTTTTGTAAGCATAGTTACCTTGTAAGAAATATAAATGATTTGCCTCGAATAATCAAAGAGGCGTTTTATATTGCTTCAACAGGAAGAAAAGGGCCAGTTTTAATTGACATTCCAATTGATATTACAACAAAAGAATTTGAATTTATAGAGCCAGGCGAAGTAAACATTAGGGGGTATAAACCTACAATCAAAGGAAACAGCTTGCAGATTAGCAAATTATGTGAGGAAATTGAAAAATCTAAATCACCAGTAATAGTTGCAGGTGGTGGCGTAGGTGGAGCAGGCGCAGAAAAGCTTTTATCACAGTTTGCTAATAAATATCAAATTCCAGTTGTAACAACCCTAATGGGTATAAATTATACAGCACATTGTGGCGATATGCTAATGGGAATGCTTGGAACTCATGGCGTTGTGGCGGCAAACCATGCTGTGAAAAGGTCAGATTTAATGATTGTAATCGGCGCAAGGTTAGGCGACAGAGCATATATGCTTCTTCATTCGCAAGACCCAAACGCAACAGTTGTGCATATTGATATTGACCCTGCTGAAATTGGTAAAAATGTTGGCACTAATATTCCTATTGTTGGTGATGTTAAAAATGTATTAGAGCAGGTATTGTCCAAAGAAATTCATTGTGATATTGAATCCAACAAAGAGTGGATAAGCAGTATTAAAGAGCTTAGAGATAAGCCGAAAACCCTTAAAGAATATGCAGATAGCGCAAACCCAAAGCTTGCACTTAAAATATTAACAGAATTAACAAAAGGAAGTGCAATACTAACAACGGAGGTTGGGCAAAATCAAATTTGGGCAGCGAATTATTATAAGCTAACTGAAAATGGTGACTTTTTAACTTCTGGTGGTCTTGGAACAATGGGTTATGGACTGCCTGCGGCGATTGGTGCAAAGGCAGCAGCGCCTAACCGCACAGTAATTGCTGTCGAGGGTGACGGTAGTTTTCAAATGTCACTAAATGAGCTTGCTACAATTAAGCAGTGGGATTTGCCGGTTAAGATTATCTTATTTAACAATGGTAGATTAGGTATGGTTCGAGAGCTTCAAAAAAATGGTTTCCATTCAAACTATTTTGCAGTTTATTTAGATGGTAGCCCAGATTTTGTTAAGCTTGCAAATGCGTATGACATCGAGGCAAGCAGGGTGTCAAGTGATAGTGATTTAAGGCAGTCGCTTATAACAATGTTAGATGGTGATAAGCCATACCTGCTTGAAATAATGGTAGATTCCGAAGAAAATACTCTTTAAAATAAGGAGGGGAACAAATTGGCAAAGCATATTTTATCAGTACTAACAGAAAACAGAGCAGGCGTACTTAGCAGAGTTGCAGGGCTTTTTAGTCGCAGGGGTTTTAATATTGACAGCTTAGCTGTCGGCACAACAGAGGACGATAGCATATCTCGTATGACTATTGTTGTAAATGGTGATGATTACGTGGTAGAGCAGGTAACAAAACAGCTTAATAAACTAATAGACGTAATAAAAATTAAGCTTTTAGATACAGATGATGCAGTTAGCCGTGAATTGGCACTTATAAAGGTTGCTGCAAGTAAAGAAACACGCCCAGACATTGTGCAAATTGTTGATATATTTAGGGCGAAAATTGTCGATGTATCGCACGAAACACTTACAATAGAAATGAGTGGTTCAAGCGATAAGCAAAAAGCACTATTTGACCTATTATCACCATTTGAGATTAAAGAAATGGTAAAGACTGGTATGGTGTCCATTCAAAGGGGTAACAACGTTATTAACAAATAAATGCAATAATAAATTTAGGAGGAAATTAAAAATGGCAAAAATGTATTATGAGAAGGATTGTAACATTCAGTTACTACAAAGCAAAAAGGTAGCAGTAATAGGCTACGGAAGTCAAGGACATGCTCACGCACTTAACCTACATGATAGTGGTGTAGACGTAACAGTTGGTTTGTATGAAGGAAGTAAATCTTGGGAAAAAGCAGAGCTTGCAGGCTTAAAAGTTGCAACAGTTGCAGAAGCCGCTAAAATAGCTGATATTATAATGATACTTCTTCCAGACGAAAGACAATCACAGGTTTACTACGAAAGCATTGAGAAAAATTTAAAAGCTGGCGATGTACTTGTTTTTGCTCACGGTTTTAACATACACTTTAACCAAATCAAGCCACCAGCAGATGTTGACGTAATTATGACTGCTCCAAAAGGTCCTGGACACACAGTAAGAACCCAGTTCCAAGAGGGTAGAGGCGTTCCTTGCCTAATTGCTATACACCAAGATGCAACTGGAAATGCAAAAGATGTAGCGCTTGCTTGGGCAATGGGCTTAGGTGGTGCAAGAGCTGGTATATTAGAAACGACTTTTAAAGAAGAAACAGAAACAGATTTATTTGGTGAGCAAGCAGTTCTTTGTGGTGGTGTATCTGCACTTATGAAAGCTGGCTTTGAAACATTAGTAGAAGCAGGCTATCAACCAGAAAGTGCTTATTTTGAGTGTGTACACGAAATGAAGCTTATTATTGACCTTGTTGTTCAAGGTGGTTTAAGCTATATGAGATATTCAATTAGTGACACAGCAGAGTATGGTGATTATATTACTGGCTCACGCATTATAACAGCTGAAACAAAGAAAGAAATGAAAAAAGTACTTACAGAAATTCAAGACGGAACATTTGCAAGAAACTGGATTGCTGAAAATCAAGTTAACAGACCACATTTCCTTGCAATGCGTCGTATAGAGAGTGAGCACCAAGTAGAAAAAGTTGGTGGTGAGCTTCGCAAAATGATGACATGGCTTAAATAAATAGTATCAAAAAACACTTCGTCTAAAAGCGAAGTGTTTTTTTTAAGAGAATATATTATTAAATATTAGAAAATTCAATATCAATTGAAGACATAAGAGGCTGATAAATACCCCTTGCCTCGTTCGCTATCGAGGGTGTTTTTTGATACCTTGGCAATGTAACAGTAAACTCAGAGCCTTTTCTAAGCTCGCTATTTATAGTAAGCTTACCATTTAATATTTTTGTAAATAAATCAACAATAGTAAGACCTAAACCACAGCCCTCTGTATTTCTTGTTGAAAAGTCACCAACTCTAACAAATTTATCTGTAATTAAAGCTATCATTTCTTGTGGAATGCCTATTCCGTTATCTTTTACGTTAAATATAACCTCGTCATTAGCATTATCATATACGGAAATGGTAACAATCTTGTTTTTTTTGCAATTATATTTAATTGCATTAGTTATAAGGTTAAGTAAAATTCTCTCTAATTTAATAAAATCGCAAATCATATGCTTGAATTTAAGATTAATTTTAACCTTTAATTTTGTATTATATTTTGTTTGATAAACTATTGTATTTTCGACAAGTGAGTTAATAAATTCTTCAACATCTAAATTTTCACAAGCTAAACGGAAAATACCATTATCACAAGAGGCAACATCCATCATATTATTAGTAAGAAGTGTAAGGCGGTTACAATATCTCCTTATTGATTCCATATATTCAGTAAGCTTTTCACCTTCAAGCTTTCCTAATTCTTGTGAGTGAGTTACAATTTGAGCAGTTGATGAAATAACATTGAGCGGGGTCCTAAATTCGTGAGCAAGCATTGCTAAATAATCAAAGCACTCATTTGATTTATCCTTTGTCATTTAAATTAACCTCCAATCGTTTTTCTTATAATATAATACAAAATTTTGTTATATTCAACAGAAAAATTGCAAAACATTTAGTTTATGTAATAATTCGACATCATAATGTAATATTTTGATAGCATATTGTTTATTTTAGTTGAAATTTATGAGAATCTTTTGTATAATAGGTATATAAAATAAAAATGGAGGTAATAAGATGAGCAAAAAGATAATTGCAGTGTTAATTTGCACGGTAATGTTATTTGCAACTTCGGTGTTTGCGGTAGATAGTGGTATTAAAGTAACGATTGATGGTGTTGGAATGACTTTCTCGGATAACTTAGGGTATCCTATGGAATATAATGATAGGGTTATGCTGCCACTTCGTCAAGTATTTGGAGCTTTTGGGTGGTCACCAACCTATGATGAAGCCACAGAAACAGTAATGGCATTTAAAGATAAGAGTTATATAGCAATGCAAATAGGTAGTCTGAACTATTTTATTAATGGTAAAACATTTCCGTTTGACACAGCACCAATTATAGTAAATGATAGAACTCTTGTACCAATTCGTATTGTAGCTGAATCGCTTGATTATAATGTAACTTGGGATGATGCAAATAAAACAGTAATAATAACTACTAAAAAGTAAAAATTAAAAAATAAAATTATTTTCTTTGAAAATAATTTTATTTTTATTTGTTTAAAGGGGGTATCTAATGTCTTACGGTAAAATAAAACAAAAAAATAATATAATTCCATTGAAAAAAATTGAATGTAGGGCAGACGTTACCAACAATTTTGGAATATTTACTTTGAAACAGAGGTATTATAACGATGCAGACGAAATTTTAGATACAAGATACATATTCCCTTTTATTGAAAATGCATTTATAACCGAGTTTATAGCAAAAAAAAATGATTTTATAATAAATTCAATACAAAATGAAAATTTTATAGAGGCATACGTTGGCGATATGCTCCCAAAGGAAGAAATAGTAATTGAGATTACATATTTATGCGAAATTTTAATCGACAACGAAAGAACACGTATAATAATTCCAACTGTAATACCACCACGCTATGTAGCGTTTGGTGAGCAAATTGCTTTTGAGAGTGTGGTAGGTAGAACCTTGTACACTGTAACGCTTGATTTAACATATAGAAATATAAATATAACTAATGTTATTTCGCCAACCCATGAGATTATATCAAGCATTGATAAGGACAAGGTTAATGTTAGCTTTAAAAATGATTCATATTCCGATAGAGATATAATAATAGATATATTTACATTGCCACAAACACACCCGAAAATGTTTTATGCAGAAAAAATTATTAGCTGTTATTTTCGCCCAGAAATAGATGTTTATGAAAGACATAACAGGGAATACTTATTTATGTTAGACATATCTGATTCTATGCTTGGTGAAAGGTTAGAACAAGCAAAAAATGCATTGCTAATATGCATAAGAGCATTGCAAAAGGGTGATAAATTTAATGTTTTGGTATTTTGTGATACCTTTGAAATGTTTTCAGATGAGGCTTTGCCATTAAATGATGACACATTAAAGGTTGCCTCGAAATGGATTATGTCACAAACTGCAAAAGGCAAGGCAGAGCTTATAAGCCCAATAGTTCAGGCATATAAAAATGCAATTAATAGGACTGTGTTATTAATTTCAGGGAGTAAAAATTTAGAAAATGATAATATAATAACTTATGCTAAAAATCATAGTGGTGCAATGTTTTACACATTTGGCATAAATCATAGCCTTTTATCAGAGCTTTCAGAGATAACCGGTGGCTTGTCACATTTTATAAAACCATATGAGCGTATTGATGACTCGATAGTAAAAGCCTTTAATATAATTGCCTCGCCGTCTATTAAAAATGCAGTATTAGCATTTGATGTACCAGTGCAAAATATAACACCAAGCTATATTAAAACAATTCACTATGGCGCAAATATATCTGTTATGGCAAAGGTGTTAGATAAATTGCCAAGAAGTTTAACTATACAGGGAGAGCGTGAAAACACTAAATGTGTAATGCAAGTAGATTTTGATAAGGTTATAGATGGAGGAAGCGCCCTAAAACACCAATATGAACTGCGACAAAATGATGTTTTGTGCAAAAAAAAAGAAAATAGTGCACGTGAAAAACCAATAAGAACAAAAACAGATACCCATTTTGTTAACCTTTGCAAATCACAGCGGGCAAGTGGAAGATTTATGCCAAAGGGTTCAAGGTCGAAAGAAAATATAGGCTTTCACACAGCGAAAATTTTATATGAATTCTGCGCAGAATGTCCAAACGTGGAAATGTATATTTGGCATTTGCGAAAAACGGCATCATTTTTACTTGACTATATTGAGAATAATAACAGCGCAGTAATTCCAAAGGAAATTGTAAAATCACTATCACTTTGGCACGAAATTTTGGGTGGCAATGATGAAATTAGCCAAAAAGTAGCTGTTTTGAGGTTCTTGAATAGGGAAAAATGATAAAATTTGCAAAAAGGTATTGTAAAATCAAAGAAAATAATATAAAATGATTGATAGTGAAAAAAATAACTAATAAAATATGCAGGAGGTAAAAAAATTATGTCAGCAAAAGTTGGTATTAATGGTTTTGGTAGAATTGGTCGTCTTGTTTTCCGTGCGGCTATAGAAAAGGGTTCAGTAGATGTAAAAGCTATAAACGATCCTTTCATCGATGTTGAGTATATGGTATATATGCTTAAATATGATACTGTGCATGGTCAATTTAAAGGTACAGTTGAAGCAAAGGGAGACAAATTAGTTGTAAACGGTAAAGAAATTACAATATATAACAAAAGAGATCCAAAAGAAATTCCTTGGTCAGAAGCAGGCGCAGAATACATTATCGAAGCTTCAGGCGTATTTACAACAACAGAAGCAGCAGCACAACATTTTGTTGGTGGTGGTAAGAAAGTTGTTATCACAGCTCCTTCAGCAGATGCTCCTATGTTTGTAATGGGCGTTAACAATGACACATATTCAAAAGATATGACAGTTGTTTCAAATGCTTCATGCACAACAAACTGTCTTGCTCCTCTTGCAAAGGTTATTGATGATAACTTCGGTATAGTAGAAGGCTTAATGACAACTGTTCACGCTACAACAGCTACACAAAAAACTGTTGACGGTCCTTCTGCAAAGGATTGGAGAGGCGGCAGAGGTGCTGCTTTCAACATTATTCCTTCATCAACAGGCGCTGCAAAAGCAGTTGGTAAGGTTATTCCAAAGCTTAATGGTAAAATAACAGGTATGGCTTTCCGTGTACCTACAGCTGACGTTTCAGTTGTTGATTTAACTGTTCGTATTGAAAAAGCTGCAAGCTATGATGAAATCAAAGCTGCTATGAAAGCTGCTGCTGATGGCGAGCTTAAAGGTATCCTTGGTTACACAGAAGATGCTGTTGTTTCAAGTGACTTCATACATGATGCAAGAACTTCAATATTTGATGCTGATGCTGGTATTTCATTAAATCCAAACTTCGTTAAATTAGTTGCTTGGTATGACAATTAGTGGGGCTATTCAAATAAGGTTGTTGATCTTGTAGATTATATCTCAGCTATCGACGCTAAATAATTTTATTAAAATTTTAATGCCATTCCATATTATTTGGAATGGCATTTTTTGGTTTAAAAACAACGTACTATTGCAATTATTATAAGTAATAAACCTGATATAACAACCCAAATTCGACTATCTATTTTTTCAAACATCAGTAATTTTTTCCCTACAAAGTCCCCCAAATATAAAAATAATAGCTGAAAAAAGCCAACAGCAAAAGGAACTATTAGTGAATTTACCCCTGCTATTGCACTACCAATTCCAACACCTACTGAATCAATCGAAAGTGCAATACCCATATAAATTGCCTCGAATGGATCAATCTTAGAGGATTTATCAAAATCACAAGATAATGGGTTTCTTATAACCTTTATAGTTATTCCAAGTGATTTTATTATAATATTTATTATTGTATCATCTGTTAGTATTTTCGTTTCTTTTTTATCATCTTTTTTAATTCCCTGCAATATTACCCATACACCCATAAAAAATAGTATTGCAATTCCAATAAGTTTAGCAATAAATGGTGAAAAGATATAAACGATAGATTTCCCAAGTAAAACTGCAATAAATGTAAATAATACTGAAAGCATAGCAATAATTATTTTTGCGCCAATTGGTAACTGTATACCTCGCAGGCTATATGATACTCCAATCCCAAGCGCATCTATGCTAAGCGCAACTGCAAGAAGTATAATCATTGTGGTAACCTCCTATAATATAATATGGCATAAAGACTTGTCCTGTGAATATATATATACAATACTAATTACTAAGGAGTGGTGTGAGTGTTGTGGCATAATATATCCTTGCGACAGGTTGTGGAAGAATTAAAGGTGGATATGGGTAGTGGTTTATCAAATGAACAGGTTAACATTCGTCAGCAGATGTATGGCAAAAATAAGTTAGAGCAGAAAAAAGAAAAAAGCTTGTTTATGCGTTTTTTCGAGCAATTAAGTGATTATATGGTAATTATTTTATTAATAGCGGCTGTTGTTTCTTTTGTTACATCAATGATGCAGGGTGAGGCAGATTTTGTAGACCCAATTATAATCTTAATAATTGTTGTGCTAAATGCAACAATAGGTGTGTTTCAAGAAAGCAAGGCAGAAAAGGCATTAGAGGCGCTAAAAAAAATGTCCTCACCAACTGCAAAGGTAAAAAGAAACGGTGAAATTATAACTGTAAGCTCGGAAGACCTTGTGGTGGGGGACATCATCATTTTAAAAACAGGTGATTTTGTTCCTGCTGATTGTAGGCTTTTAGAAGCAATAAATTTAAGGACGGACGAGGCAGCGCTAACAGGCGAATCCTTTGCTGTGGAGAAAGACGCCACTGCGATAATGGATGAGGACGCACAAATGGGCGACAGAAAAAATATGGTGTGGGCAACAACTGCCATAACGTATGGCAGGGGGGTTGCAATAGCTGTAGAAACAGGTATGAACACTGAGGTCGGCAGGATAGCAGAAATGATTATTTCTGATGGAACTATGCATACACCATTACAAAAAAAATTAGCAAAAACAGGTGAAACCTTAGGCACAGCCGCACTTATTATATGTGCAATAATTTTTGCTATGGGGATACTTAAAAAAATGCCACCTTTTGATATGCTAATGACTTCTGTTAGCTTAGCTG
>CAYVWT010000026.1:0-15301 GCA_964455565.1 uncultured Clostridiaceae bacterium
TTTACGTTGTTTTTAATTTTTGGTATTTTAGTTGTTTCGCTTGTAAAGTGTTATAACTTCAAGCCAGTCAACGCATTTATTCTTACACTTTTGATCTGTTTATCATATGCAATTAGTGATGAAATTCATCAAATCTTTGTAGCAGGCAGGGGCTGTCAGTGGCAGGATGTCTTAATTGATTTATCAGGCTCACTTTTAGGAATTTTAATTGTACTTGGGTTTTTAAAGCTGCGCGGTAAATTTCACTGATAACAAGCAATCATATCATTTCAAGTTCTTTAATCAACTTCATTCGCTTAAAGGCAACGTCGTTTTTAATTTTCGGCTTTTTATAGCTAACGAAATCAAATATTATCTCAAATCTTTTTACAATTGTTTTAACTATAACATATACGTGATTAAGCCACGCAATCGGTAAAAGCAAACGATTGTTTTTAGCATACATATAACGTGAGTACATATTATCTTTGCTAAATGATAGCATTTTAAAAAGACTTTTTCTTCTCCAATTAGTCATATATTCATGGAAGTTCTCCTCTTTAAACGTCTTAAACCTTTGCTCATTATAAATTTCATAGAAATTATGTCTTTCCTTTTCATTATATCCAAAACAACCACCGTTTTGCATATCAACAACCATTTTATTTACTAACTCAGTATCAAAAGTGCAATTATATAATTCGTTTATATCAAAATCAAAATACAAAACACCAATTCCTATTAATGTGTCTACAAACTTTTTGTATTTTAAATGTTTCATTATACTATTAAATCTATCCCAGTTAATTTGGTCTTTATATTCTTTTATGTATAGCAGACAATCCATAACTTGTCGAATACCAACACCACTTACTAAAAAATGTTTCAAAGCGTGTAAAACTGTAAATAACAACCCATCTGTTACTCCCAGAGTTGTTATTTCAGTATCATTTACTTTAATTTTAATATATTCATCACAAATCATATCAAGATTATCAAACCAAACATCTTGAATAAAATCATAGTACAATGAAATATGTAACTCAACTACACCCATTTTAGAATGAGTGCAAAAATTATGATGCGATGCAACTGTTCTATGATTTACAGTAAAGTCATTTTTTTTCAATATTTCACATGCTAAATTTTCTTGATCAATATCAACCAAAATATCACAATCCCCTGATATTCTACAAGATGGTGCAGCATACAACCTTGCAAGTGCCTCACCTTTTAATATACAAGTGTTAATATTAGCTTTTTCAAATTGTATTATTATAGAATGTATGTCATTTAACTTTTGGACACTACGCATTACCGAAAATGTAGCATTTGCGCTCCAATTATTATACAATTGACTCTCTATATTAATAGAACTAATGTCATACATTTTTTTAAGCGTAAAAAAAACCATTTCGGAAACACATTGTTGCTTTGCAAAACTATATACTTCTGCAAAGTCAACAGGTTCTAAAATATTAGGTGTTTTTCCGGTAGCACCGCAAGAAAAGAGATGCATCATATTTATGAAATTCTTGTTCATTAACATACACCCTTTATTAATTTAATATCTAAGTTAAAAATTCACAGTCCCAAACATCTACGCCACTATCCTCAAACACGCTGTTAAGTCTTTTTTGTAGGTCGGCCTTTGTGAATTGTTTTTTCAATATGACTTGAAGAAAACCTCCTCCACCTGCCCCTGATATAAATTTTCCATCTAACATATCTTCGCAAGACATAAATATTTGGTCGATGCATGTATTTGTGCAACCACCATCTAATTTTTTCGAAAGCTCCCAATGCTCATTCAAAAGCTTTGCAAATCCATCTATATTACCTATTTCAAGTTCAAACTTAATAAGAGCAGCAACTCTTTGGATTTCATGCAACACCGCAATAGAAGTAGGCGATGATCCAACATAGGCACCAACAACCTCACGTAATAGATTTCTCGCAAGCCTTCTTTGACCTGTATAAATAAGAGCAAACCTTTCTCCTAACTCTTTAAGCGTATCACTTGATATTTTAACATTTTCCACCTTAATATTTTGTGTAATGCCGGGCTTAGTGGTTATAAACTTAATTCCAGGCGTAATTCCACCAACCTGATCCTGCCAACCGCCCCCAGTGCTCATAATTTGCTCCATACAAAGTACTTTTGCATACATTTCATTATCAGTTATAGGCTGACCAAAAAATTCAAATATACCCTTAATACAAGCACCAGATAAAATACTGCTAGTACCAAGTCCAGAACCCCTTGGAATGCCAATGACCTGAGTTGAAAGATATATCCCACCACCTAAATTGCTTAAGATTTGTTCTAAGTCAATATTATCCGAAATAGGAATTATTCCACAAGCAATTAGTGCTGCTTTGTGTAGTGCAAATGGGTCAAAAGGATTGTAACAATCCTGTATTTCAGCAACCGAGTTGAACTCTCCATAAGAGCCTGAATCGGTGCTTTCAAACACAATATGAAGCGTATCCAATTTTTTAACCGTAACTTGAACTGGCAAAACTCCTCTTAGCTTTATTGCCGCATTTAAAACCGTTCCGCCATTTTCGTTGCAATAAGGAGGAGTATCTGACCACCCACCACCCCAATTAACACGAACAGGAAGCTGTACATCTACTTGATCCTTGTTTATCTTGTAATTTTTATTATATTTCAACCTTTTGCTAATATCTTTAAAAATTGAGTCTTTAATAGTACCAAAGCACTTACCCTCTAATTGTTCATATGAAAAGTCTTTAAAGTCATATTTTTTAAGTCTTAAAAATTTAGCCAAATAGTAGTATATCCTAATTTTAGTGCTAAATTGACTGTCTTCTGCAAGTGCCAACAGCATATTAAATTGACTAATTGTAATCATACCCGTGCTAAAAGCATTCAGGGCATCATCAACATATACTCTATTTTCAATGGCACTAATAAATTTATTAACGCGAATTCTATCATCTAACTCGGTTTGCCATGGAAGTATAGCCTTGACATCTGTGGCATTAAAGCTTGAATAAAGGCTCATTCTATCAAGACTTATTAACCCTTCCACTTCATTACTTGTTGCATTCCCAGTTGCAATTTTATACAATATAAGGGCATAAGAAACAGCCTCTTCCATTGTGTCGCATACAGGGTAAAGGTTTGCTGTCCATAAATAATGTTCATTATTATCCCACAGCTTATCTAATTGAATATTATTGTTTTGTATAAAATCTTTAAGATTTGTACCCAAAAATGACGTCGCCAATTCCAAGGTTCCTTTCGGATTATCATTTAAACCGAAAATTCTAACGACATATTTGCCATTTTTAAGCTTTAATCCGTGAATAACTGTATTTTCAGGTATAAAAACATCTTTTAGAGTTACATTTGAAATAACACAGTTTTGTGATACAACCGTTTTTTCTAATATATAAGAATCCTCAATATAACTATTTTGTTCAATAACTGTATCCTTATGAATAAAACTATTTGTTGATGAAAACTTCGCATTTTCTTCTACATTTGTAGCAATATTGCTCTGCCAATCTAAAAATTCATAGTCAGATATTTCAGTTGTCATTAAGTTCAAAAGTTCTTTTGTTGTTCCAAAATGTATAAATTCTGCAGGCGAAAGGCGTAATAGTTTCATCTTAAAATTACGAAGAACATTCCAAATAGCAGTCCTGCAATTTTTTAGTTCATCACAAAACTTACCCTCTGGAGCTTCGTTATAATATTCATCTATGGTTGAGGCTTCTGCTAACGGATACAAAAAATCGCCATAAAAGCTAAGCCTTACAGTTTCATTAACAAATTCATCAAATTTAACCTTGTCATTTTTGCCATCTATGCTAATTAATTCAAACAAGCAATTTAGCATATTGCTGTCCATTAAGACAGCTCCTGTGTCTAAATCTACATTCCCTTGTTCATTTATAGCACCAATTTTCGCAAGCTCTTCTGCCGACATTTTATGCAAAAATCGTTTGACATTCCCGTCATCACCGCTTAAAAACACACCATGATTTTTACCAGTTTCAACATTTTCTTTTATGGAAATTGCAGCTGCACCACCAAATTGAAGGTCAATTTGAAGAGGATTAAAAAGCAGCAAAACATCGCCAGAAAGGATAAGCATACCGTCCTTCATTCGTGCAGGCAAACCGCTCATAGAAATTATAAATTCATCAAAAAGCGTGGAACGCCTCCCATTTGGAAGCACACGAGGAACAGGTGAAAAAAGCTTACCGCATGCCGAATATTGAGGCACACGCTTGCTGTCTCCACCAGAATGTATTACAAGTATCCTCTTATCCTTAAAAATGTTAGCGCCATCACAAGATTCTCTTATATATTTAAGTACATTTAAAGTAGCACCACCCGAACCAACTCGCTTGCCATCAGGGTCTGGAATAACAGCATAATGAGTGTTTTTAGGCAACAGATTATTATCAAGGCGATATTGAATTTGCATTCTATATGAGTCTGCTTGCTCATCATTTGATGCAGTTAAAATTATGTAATCCCACATTGTGCAATTGCTTTTTGTAAGGCTTCGTTCATAATCGCCCCAAGCGTCTAAATAACTTTGCCTTAGAAATAAATTTTTCATTCTATGTGTTTGTTGTGTATACATAAGCGCACCTACTTTTAGTAATTTTTTATTTTTACTTTAAATAATATTGACATTCGTGAGATACTTTTGAAAATGCTGCGAATTTAAAATTTTATTCATATAATTGTTGCCTCTTTGGGCTTATGGTACTTTGTAAGTGTCAATAGCAATATTGATACAATCAAATTTGTAAACCGACCTATTATATAAGGCAAGAATATATATTTAAAATCCATACCTTTAGAAAGTCCCCAGTAGAGTAGCCCTATGCCAACTAAAAATCCAAATATAGTGGAAATTGCATTGTACAGTGTGTTTTTGGAAACAACAAATATATATTTTACAACTGTTAATACAGTAACTGGAAGTATAAGCATTGCATAATTTAAAGCAGGAATTGCATCAACGTATTTAGGCAATAACCATTTGATTATATCACCAACAAAAAGCCAAGAAAATATCATAGCAATAACAGATAATAGAAAGGTCATAAATAAAGGTTTAACTGCACTTTTGAGTGTCTTTCGAATGTCGCCATTGGTTAAACCATAAGTAGTTGCAAACTTTGGACGTAAAATATCAGCAACGGCATTAGGGATTACAAGCAGCGCCATTATTATCTGATTAGTAAAGTTGTACAATCCTAACCATGTGATACTTCCCATATGCGCAATCATAGTAGATTGAACACTTGTCCACAAGCTGACCTCAAAATATCCTATCACTATAATCGGCATCCCAAACTTGAAAAGCTCTATAAAGTGCTGTATATTAAAGCCAAAATTTAGTTTGAATGGGCGCTTTATGTATAAATAGATATTAGATGTAATAGAACCCGAAATTGTCCTTGCACATAATCCAATAAATGGATTTATAAATAATAAAGGAAATATGATAATATTTGTTATAGCTGCTAACGTGTTTGATTTTGCAATTTTTATAAACTCGTCATTAGTTATATACAATGTTGTTAGATACGAATTGTATATACTGAAAAATGCGGCGACGACCTGAAACGCCCAGCCCGTTGCATATAAGTAGTTACCCATACTGATTTGTCTTACTGAAAGATATGCAAAGACACAGCCACACAGCAAACCCATTACCAAAGAAAAAGACTGAGCTGTCTGGGCGAGGTTTAGCGCCTTTTCACGTTCACCTTTTGCAATATAATAAGGCAGCTCTCTTGCTAAAGCCGCTGGGATACCCAACGTGAATATCCATAAATATCCAATAGGTATTGAGAAATACGCTGCTTGCCCTGTTATATCAGGACCTACAAAGCGAGACTGGATAAATATTAGTACAATTGAAACAGCCATATAAAAAACCCTACCACCTGCCAATGCGGAGGCATTTTTAAGCATCTTCACATCTGATAATTTGCGCAATTTTTGGAACATATATTTGAATTACCTTTACATGCTCAATAACTTGAGACACGATTCTTTCTATGTATTTAGGAAAATATGCTTTAAAATTAAAATAAGCTAACATACTCCTCGGATCATTCATTTTTCCACTTCACAAAATTATTTTTTATTTTAGTATTGGTTTGTATACTAACTCATTTTTCGAATAGACCAAAGTACTATCTGCAATATTGCCCTTGATAACAGTACCAGCACCTATTACGCAGTTGTTCCCAATTGTAGTACCCCTCAAAACTACCACGTTTGCACCAACCCAGACATTATCACCAATCTTTACAGGTGTGCAAACAAATTCATCCTCTTTTGCAGTTTTTCTTTTATAATTATGGTCATGATCAAAAATCATTACATTAGGTCCAAAGGAACAATTGTCACCTATTTTTACCTCTTCAAGGGATGTTATACAACAATTCATATTAAAAAAATTGTTGTCACCTATTTCTATTGTACCATTTTGAGCTATCATTGTCACTCCTGGTCTTGTGAATGTTGATATTCCTAATATTATTTTTGAATTACTCCCAATTAATTTTATATACGTTTTGTTGCACATAAGTTGCTTTAAATTAAAAACTAAGTTCTTATTTAGAAACAATCTTTTTGTGCTTAGCTTAAAATAATTCAGCGTATATAGGAAAAGCTTGTTAATTTTATTCATAATCTCCACCACACATTTTCATTATATTAAAAAAAACATCATAAACATCCACGCAGGAAACATACTTAAGCCCAAGGAGTAAAAAAACCAGATATAAGAAATCATAATTAATAACAAAGCGCGCGTGTTGAAATTTTTTCGTATACTAATTAAATGCTTATAGGTTTTTCTAAAAAAGAAAATTAAAATAAAAAGAGTTCCTATAAATCCGAAATTTATTAACATATCAATATAAACTTGATGAGAAACACCAGCGAATTTATCATCTCTGCCATAGTCTGTTAAATAATTCCCACCTAATAAAATATTTGATGCCGGCTGCCCTATATAATACTCTAAATGCCTGTTCCAAATGTCATACCGCTTAGTTGTTGCATCGCTATATTTACCTTCATTCAATTGCTCCATTACAGTGGAAAACTTTTTTACACCAGCATAAGAACTTATATTTAATGATGCATATGCTAAGGAAATAATCATTGTAATTAGTATTATCCACATTGTAATATATGGACGTTTCTTCTTGTTAAAAATAAAAAATACGATAACTCCAATTACATTGCAAAGAATCGCAGTTGTACTTATAGTTGAAAATAGCGCTACATAGAGAGCTACTACTATAGCATATTTAATAAATTTAACCTTAAATGAATGTATTGTAAACATTGCAAATATCGCAATATTAAAAAAGAAACCTGCATAATTGGGGTCATCAAAACTAGCGGTATATCTCGCAATATTATATTGTTCAAGGTCATCTATTCCTGAAGTTACATGTGTTCTAAATAGCCCCATAGCAGCTGAAACAAGTGCCGCAATTGCAAAATACTTGAAGAAACCATTAAAATTATTTTCATCATCTAAGACATTTAATATAAATATCATAATTACAAAAATGTCGAATATTACTGAAAAGGCCATTTTATAATCTCTATTAAATATAACAAAAAGACTATATGCGAAATAAATACTAAAAACAGGTAAATACCTCTTAAATTTGAAATCTTTATTTAATATAATTTTAATACATAATAACATTGAATATACACGAAAAATTACTATTCCACCTGGTAGTACTAAAAAGTTATTAAAAAATATAAACAATGGAAGCAAAAAATAAAATTCATTCCTATTATATAATATTAATGCACATACAAACACTACACTTGTCCCAAGTGTTTTTAATATACCTTCTTGAGCTATCAACAATGGCGCCAAATATGCTATCCAAAGAATAACTAATCCGAATTTCGAGTGCTTTTGTTCATTTATAGCATTACCATTGCTTAAAATATCCATCATCTATTCAAATCCTTCAATTAAACTGTAAAAATCATTTATAACATATTCATTACTAAATTGCCTATTACTTAAATTACTTCTAAATTTTTGTAATAAATCTTGATTGTCCAATATCTCTTTAATTCCATAATAAATACTTTCATCATTATTTGGCACAATAATTCCATCGACATTATTATTTATTTGTTCCTTTGCGGAGGCATATTCAGTTACAACAACAGGCAGTCCTAATATTTGAGCTTCGGTAATTGCCATTGGCTTCCCTTCGTGTCTTGACGGCAATGCAAATACATCGAAAAATTCAAAATAAGGATAAGGATTGATTTTTTTACCAAGCAAAATAAAATCATTTTCCATCTCAGCAGCTTTAATTTGTTCACGAAGCTCCATTTCATCAACTCCAGTACCGATTACATACCATTTAGCCTTATATCCTTGACTTTTCAACTGTTTTAATGCATTAACTGCTCTGTCTAATCCCTTGGTATATATTGATAATCGGCAGACTGTTAAAATTTTCAATCCTTCAAAGGTGTCATTAAAATCCATCTCATCTTTGCTTGCTTTTTTTATCAAATAGTCCTTTGACAATATATTTTCAATATAAACAGATTTATTTTTTAATTTTGGAAATGATTCTTTAAAAATTTTCAAGCACTCTTCAGAAACACAAACAACTCTATCAGATTTCTCTAGATTTTTTACATCAATTTCAGGAACATAATGTGCTTTCTCATAATCCACATGAATCCAAGAAATTCTTTTATCTGCATTTATGCAAGTATTAGCATAAATATCAGACCATAATTCTATAAAACCGATAGCTACATCATACTTCTTTTCAAGCTTTCTCGAAAGTGAAATTTGCGCATAAGCCAAAGATTGATTATTAAACCCAAACTTTTTTTGTATTTCAAATTATAATATAAAGCCTTAATAAAAGAACCATTAAATAATAATATAAGAAATTTTAAGATAAAGGAATATTCTTTAAATGCTTGTGGAAGTAAATTAACCTGCTTTGGTATATCATTTAGATATTCCCCCTCATTTTTGTAAAGAATTAGATCCACATCATATCTATCATAATCAATTGTGTTTAACAGGGAAAGTAAGCTTGTGGTACTACCACCTAACATCATATAGTAATATACAAATACTATTTTTTTCTTCATAAAAAATACCAGTATCCTTTCATTCTTACAAACTTTACTTATTAATTTTATTTATGTTTTTCTATACAGAAAAGTTTTTCCATTTATATTAAGATTAAATTTGGATTTTGTGTAAATATCTTTTTATCTGCTTTGTTAAATGCGAAGGCAAATGTTTTATAGGAGTTACAAAAAAAATAAAAGCAAACCTGTAAACTGGATTATATACTGACCTTTTACTGAACAATTTTTTTAAAGTAAGACTGCTGTAATCAATATCTCCCGTAGTAGTTTCATCATAAGTATAACGAAGAGTGACAAAAGATTTTATTGCAAACCCTTTTTTATTGGCTCTTATTGTAAATTCATAATCAGAACCATAATGCGGAAGTAACTTGGGGTGAAAGCCACCGACCTTTTTAAAAGTTTTAGCAGTCAAAAATAACGCTCTTGTAGAGGCACAATTGCCATATTCGCTTGGGTTTAACAAAAATGTTTCTCCAGAAGAAATATCACAATTAATTGAACCATCAATTTGGTCACCACTATTTGAACTATATCCACATGCAGTTATTAAAGAATTTTCATTTTGCTTTAACAAATCAACCCCTATTCTTAGAAAATCTTTTTCGAAATTTGTATCATCATTCATAATAAGCACAAAATCATTATCAATAACATTTTCTTTTATGTATCGGTATGCCTTATGCATAGCGCCACCCCACCAAAGGTTACCATCACCATAAAGTATTGTGGCATCTTGCATTTCATTAAGAACCATTTTATCGGTTCCATCAGTTGAGCCATCATCAACTAAAATTAGGTGAATATTTTTATACGTTTGATTTTTCAAATCTTTAATAAAACTTTCGGTAATTTTATACCTATTATGCACAGCTGTAACTATATGTAATTTACTCAAAGCTTTTATACCTCATTTTTATTAAATATTTGTTCGAAAAGTTCTATATGAGACTGTGCGATATTTTCGATAGTATATGGTTTGATTATTTCTAAATTTTTTCTGCCCATATCTTCACATAATTTTTCATCAGCCAAAATTTTATTTATCTTTTCCGCTAAAATTTCAGTATCTTCGACAGGCACTATATAACCATTTATACCATCTTTAATAAGTTCAAGCCCAGCAACACAATTATCTGTTGTAATAATAGGAATACCAAATGCCATTGCTTCATTTATGACCAATCCCCAAACATCTTCTCTCGTTGGTAGGACGAACAAATCACAAGCTTTATAATATTTAACGATTTCTTCTTTACTCTTAAATCCAATTAAAGTAATATTAGTTAAATTATTTTCACTTATTTGTTTAATATATTCTTCTTCTTTTTCACCCCCTCCAATTATAATCAATTCATAATTAGGATCAATATCTTTCCATGCAGAAATTAAAACATCATAGCCTTTTCTTGGTATGAATTGACCAATTGAAATTGCTGTTTTTTTATCTTTTAATCCTAGTTCTTTTTTTATTTTACTTTTTTCACTCTTGCTGATTATGGTTTCTAAAATATCATCTTCATTAAGAGACGTGAATTTATGAAAGTAGATATTTTCTTCCTTTGCACCAAATGTTAGATAATATCGTTTTGCATGCTCCCCACTAGCTAAACATGCTTTTGCCATTTTTATAAAAAAGGTTTTAATAAGATTTTTAATTGGATTTTTATTAATGAAAGCTCCGTCACAATTTATAACATAAGGCTTTTTCATTAAGATACATTTAAGCATAAGTTTTAATGCTCTTATTGTAAGAAAATCATAAACAAGTACAAAATCATAATTACTTAAATTCCCAATCTCTCTTTTATATTCGTTAATGCCGTCTTCACTTGTCAATAATGTATACTCAAATTCGGATTTTCCAATAAACCACTTTGAATTTCTGTTTTCATTGTGCAAAAATTCAAAAAATGTTTTTGTTATAAACCTTTTGGATAAATGCTTAAAAACACCAACCCTATAAGGTGCTGGGAAAATTGACAAAATAAAAATCTTAATTATAATCACTCCTGTATAGTATTTAAAAAACTATCAATATTTGAAAATCGGTTTGCATTTTCTTTTAATATCTCATCAGACCAATTACACCATTTTATTTCAAGTAAATTTTCAATTGTTTCTTGATCAAAGCGATACTTAATAATTTTAGCTGGAACACCTGCAACAACTGCAAATGGTGGTACGTTTTTTGTAACTACCGCACCTGCGGCAATTATTGCACCATCTCCAATTGTAACCCCACCAACTATTATAGCATTTGTACCAACCCATACGTCATTACCTATAAATGTATGCTCGCTTTCGACTACTTTATCATCTTCATTCCATTTAATTCCAAATTTATTATTATGACTATAAAAAACAGGCGACGTAGAAACATATGAAATAGGATGTTTGCCTAGACCAATTTTAACACCACCCGCAATAGAACAAAATCTGCCAATTGTACAATTAGAAATTTCGCAATTTGTAGTGATATAGGTATATTTGCCGATAGAACAATTATGTAATATTGAAAGCCTATCAATATGAATATTATCTTCAAATTTACAATTTGCATTAACCATTGCCAGTATAGATATTTTTACATTGTTTTTTTGTAAGCGTATTCTTGTTATTAATGTATTCATTATTATTTTGAATCGTCGCAACATTTACCAACCTCACTCATTATTTTTACTATTTTCGAAGTTCCGACCTCTCGTGTTAAATTTTCAAGTATATATTTTCTACCATTTTTTCCATATTCGTAAATTTCTTCTCTATTATTATATAAGCTTAATATCGCCTCTTTAAGCCTATTTTTATTATCTGCCTCTACACACACACCACACTTAGCTTTTCGTATAATAGAACACAGCTCACTATCTTCATCAAAAGATGCTAATACAGCTCTACTTGCCGACATTATACTCCATGTTTTACTTGGAACTGAGTTTTGACCAACATTAGCCTTTGAAATTATTAGCCCCACATCTCCAATGCTAAAAACATTTGCAATATCCTCGTATGGTTGAAATGGTAAAACTAATAAATTATTAATTTTCTTTTCGATGATTTGCTTTTCCAGCTCTATTGAATATGCACCGTCACCAATTATGATGAATTGAATATCGTCATATTTTTCTAATTCCTTAGCAACCTCGCCTAACATTTGGAGATTCTGCGTAAATCCAACATTGCCACAATACGTAATAAAAAACTTAGTAGGGTCTAGGTTGTATCTATTAATCAATATATTATTTTCTCTTTCAACAGAAAATACAGAATTTTCATCAACCCAGTTGTAAACTATCTCGATTTTCTCCTCTGGGACCCCTTTTGCCATAATATTTTGCTTGAAGTCTTCAGAAATGACAATAATTTTATCGACATTTTTATAGGTAAAATCTTCAATAATTCTGCCAATTTTAAATAATATAGACCCCTTCTTTGTAAGCCCGGTATTTACGAGTGAATCTGGGAAAATATCTTGCAAATTAAATATAACAGGTACTTTTTTAAACTTTTTCAGTATGGCTGCCATTGCTCCTTGAATTGGGGGAGTGCTACCTATCATTATTACGTCAATATCCTTTGCTAATAACCCTTTTAACAAAAATACAATGCTACAACAAAAGTATCTGAAAGCTCTTACAAGTGGATTTTTGCCTTCCCTAAACATAGAAAAACGATATATTTTTAATTTCCCGTTATGTTCTTCTTCATACTTTTTCTTTTTATATTGATTACGAACTTCTGTTGATACTGCCCTTGTTGGCATTGGAGCATATAAAATTATTTCATGCCCTGCATTAGTCAAGGCTTCTTTTATATTGTCAAATATATATGAACTCGCTGCTATTTCCGGCTTGTAATAAGCACTAAAATATAGTATTTTCAAAAATTCACATCCCGTATCGTATTTATTTAATAAAAATATGCACCATTTATATCAGCAGTCATATCATATCTTTAAACTTTATTTTAAGTATAAACTTTCTCGTTTACTATATACACATTCATAACACTTCTATTATATCTGTAATGATTTACTAACTACAGGTTCCGTAAACCCGACATAAATCCTCCATTTTTTCTAGCACGTCTGATGTTGGTATGGAATTGAACAAATCAATATTTTCTCTAATAATGTCCTTAGGGAGATTCCACCAATTACATTTCTGAAGCCTAATTATAACATCATCTGAAAATCTTTTCTTTATTGGTTTGGCAGGCGCACCCACAACTATAGTATAAGGTGCAACATTTTTGGTAACAACAGCACCAGCTCCTATTATAGCACCATTACCAATAACAACATTACGGCATATAATCGCATTAGCGCCTATCCAAACATCGTTACCTATAGTACATGGAGTAGTAAATCTATCATATAAAGGTTCCCCACTTAAAAGGCCAAAATCTTTGGAATACAAAAATGCGTGAGTTGTAATTTTTGAATAATCATGGTTAGCGCCACCAATTCCTACACCCCACGAAATCGAACAAAATGATCCTATTTGAGCATACCAGATATGCGTATTTCTTCCAGTATAGCTGTATCTCCCAATTTTAGATGAATATATCGTATTGTTCCTTTGTATGTTGATATTGGCTTCAAGTTCACTATCTTGTATTAGTGTGAAGTCTCCAATAGAAACATATTCATTTAATGTGCAGTTGACGACCCTAACTCCTTTGTATATTTTAACTGTTGGGTCTGCTGCTAAATTAATTATTTCAGCACTTTCATGCGCATAATACTCTATACTGTCTGCCATAACCACTCACTCCAGTTCTATTGTAATATTCTCTATGATATTTTCCAACAAAACAGTACATTCTTCTAAACTGTCGCCCTTCACTATCACTTGACCAATGCGGTCATTACCATTAGTAAATTTGTTAATTTTCGAACCTGTTTTTATATTGAAAGAAATATCTATAATATCTTCATTTGGCTGATTTTTATTTAATATATTCTTTACAATTCCAGATTGCTCCGAAACAAGCAATTGAGCTATACATGGTATCTGAACTTTTTTTCTGCTCTCAAATAACTCTTTAGGGCTTTCACCGATAGCCGTCATAATTAACATCCTATAAATATCGATTCCATAGTATATGTTAACTAAATCAGGCAAACAAGTTGCACCAATACGACCAGTTAATTCTATTACATATACCTTGCCATCTTTAACTATCAAATCAACATTTACCGCACAATTATTTAACCCAAGCGCTTCTATAGCCAATTTCACTTGAGTTACTGCCTGCTCAATAACACTTTCATTATCTATAAGCGGCATATGATGACCAATCGGAACCGCTGTATTACTTTGATATGTTTTATCTCCATGAGGCAAAACATAAAGCAGCTCTCCGTCTTGAATGTATGATTGCGCACCAAACTCATAACCATCAATAAATTCTTCCACAATACAGAAGTCAGCACGAGTTTCTTCCATTGTCTTAGAAAAACCACTATTCACTTGCTCTTGATTTCTTGCAATATATATGCCACGACTACCCTGCAAATCAACTGCTTTCACAATCACTGGTAATTCGAGCTCTGTTAAAGCTTTCTCAAGCTCAACTGAATTTGCTATTTTACGGAACTTAGCTGTATTGACTCCATGATTTTCAAATGCTGTCTTCATCAAGGCTTTGTCAGATGACAATCTTGCAGCTTCTTCAGACAAACCAGAAATCCCAAGATTTTCGCACACATATCCGAGAGCTTTTATACCTGTATCCATACAACAAGTTACAATTCCATCTATTTGGTGTTTTCGAGCAGCGGTTAAAACCTCAACCGGATTTGAAATATCTACAAAACACTTTTCATCAGCTTCATCTAAGCCTATATAGTTGCCGGGCAAACTCGCTACTATAGTCTTTATACCCATCGCCTTAGCCGTCCTAATTAATGGCAACTGTGAATAGCTTGCACCTAAAATCATTAACTTTTTCTGTTGTGCTGTTTTAGCAATAGTACTTGTGGTAGCTTGTCCTTCTTCTTTATTCATTTTATTTCCTCCTTGTTTATCTAATTATTTGTTTAGTAGTATGATTAAGCCTTCTCAAATCTATATTATTTTACTTTACCTCTATGTGTATATTTTTAATGGCATTTTCACAAATCATAATCGCTTCCTC
>CAYVWT010000026.1:15311-16909 GCA_964455565.1 uncultured Clostridiaceae bacterium
ACCTCATCACCCACATTTTTCATAAATCTAATCTCTTTAACCCCCACTATATTCTCAGCTTTTTCCAAACCATCTATTGCCATAATAACACCTTTACGAACTTTAAAATAACGGATTGCACTGCCTTTACTAATTTTGCGACTTATATCAGGACTCTCTCCTGCCAACAAATCAATTGTTGAACCCACCATATCAATCCCAGTAGAGAGTGGCACGAGATGTGTCGTAATGCAATCACCACCCATGCGTGCTCCCAATTCTATCATCATTGGACCATTCTTAGTCAACATTATTTCAACATGCGCAGGACCAATATTTATACCTAAAGCTTCAACCGCCTGAATTGCCAGTTCTTCAATCTGTTTTTGTGCTTCAAAAGAAAGGCGTGATTGTTGAGAATGACCCATTTCAACAAAGTGTGGAGCACCTGTCGTCAATTTGTCCGTTATTGCCAATACATTAGTTATACCGTTCACCGTCATTGTCTCTACACTAACCTCATGCCCTTGCATATATTCTTCAATAATTACGCCACCATTTCTTGATTGGCTTTTGCTATATGTGTAGGCTTTTTCAATCTGCTCTCTATCATGTACAAGGATAACTCCTCGGCTTCCAGCATTGTCCACAGGTTTCATTATATTAGGGTATCTATATCTATCAATACCATCTTTAAATTCCTTCTCATTCTCTGCTATGTAAAACCAAGGTGATGCGACATTGTGGTCTTTAAAAGCCTTTATCATAAGGCCTTTATCGGTTGATCTTAAAGCAGTTTCTGGTGAAATTCCTTTCAGCCCTAACTTTAAAGCGGCATTTGCCACTGCACGCAATGGCATATCTGTTGCGAGTGTCATAATGCCGTCCGCCTGAAAATCCGTAGCAGCTTGCAGTATCGCATCTATATTTATAGTACTAACATTATAGAATTTATCTGCATAAGGAATACCAATCGCATTCGGGTCAATGTCTGCAGTGGCAACTATATATCCTTTTTCTTTTGCTCTTTTTATGGCTGGCAGTTGTAGTACAGAAGCTCCTACAATTAAGATTTTCTTTTTCATCTAATTACCACCCTTAATATATTTTAGTGTTTAGACATAGTGCTAAATAGCCTTATACATTTACGCCTTTCTTTGTATTTACAGCTGTTTCCAAACTCTCCATAGTTTCCACACTATCTTTCTCCGGCTTTTCGACAAAGATATTTTCCCTTTTTAGAACAGAAATAATTGTTTTAAATAATATCTTTACATCAAGAAAAATGCTCATATTATTAACATAATAAACGTCGTATTCAAACTTACTCTCTTGTGAAATCGAGTTGCGAAAGTATGCTTGGCTATAACCAGTAATACCGGGTCTGACCTCTATTCGCTTTTTGAGCTTGTCGTCATAGTCTGCTACACTTTTATTAATCAAAGTTGGACGAGGGCCTATTAAACTCATATCACCCTTCAAAACATTGAGAAGTTGGGGCAATTCATCAAGGCTGGTCTTTCTCATAAGCTTACCTATTTTTGTAACTCGTGGGTCATCGTTAGAGTTATATGTAGAAGAATCTGCATTACGTAAATCAGGAGCATTCATTTTCATAG
>CAYVWT010000027.1:0-16075 GCA_964455565.1 uncultured Clostridiaceae bacterium
TAGTTTGAAAGAAATTGAAAATTTCTGAAAACTAATGCACAAGTGCAATTTTTCGAGCTTGTGAGAAAAATAATTTGCACGTGCAATAAATTGAATTTAAGCCCATTCCTGCAAGGGCGAATTCATTTCGCACGTTAGCAGAAATGGAGCTTAATATGAGTTACATAAGCAAAACTACCCCTGATGGTAGAACAGTTAAAGTTAAAGATTACAAAAAAAGAGTTAAGCGCAATCGTAGAAACAGAAGGATTTTATTCTTCGCTTTTATAATTCTATGCTTTGTTGCGTTTACTCTTTTTGCGCCTTTTTTCAAGATTAAAACTATTGTTTGCACAGGTAACACAAAGGTTCCAAGCGAAACAATTATTGCTGCGTCTAAAATTGGTATTGGTAATAATATTTATCGTACAAGCCTTAATGTTGCAAAAAAAGGTGTTCAAAGCATTCCATATATTAGTGAGGCACGAATCAAAAGAGGCTTTCCAAATGTTATAAAAATTGATGTTACTCAAAGTGAAGTCTGTGCATATATGCCAATTGAAGGTGGATATGTTTACATAGATTCTGCAGGTAAAGTGTTAGAGCAAAATGCTAACCCTCCTAATTCAAGAGTTCCCATTATCGAGAATTCTGGCATACAGAATTTTGCGGGTGGAAAAATATTTTCGTCTGATGATGCAAAAAAAGTTGAAATTATTGTTGCAACTTTGCAAGAAATAGTTCATAATAGTATATTAGATAAGGTTACTATTATTAATGCTTCATCACCAGATAAAATAACATTTACTATCAGCAACAGGCTTGAAGTTTTAGTTGGTGATATTAATAATTTGCAATATAAAATTGGTTTTATGACGATTAAAGCCCTTGAAAATTTGGGCAATAACACTTCTGGATTTTTAGACGTTAGCAGTGGCAAAAATGGAGTTTTCAGAGATCACAAGTAAAGGACGTGTACAATTTTGAAAAAAATTAACCCAGCACAAATAGCTATTGGTTTAGTATGCCTTATTATGGCATTTGGAATTACCCTACAAATTAAAAGTGTTAGGTATAACAAGGCTGTAAATAACACCGATTACACCCGTGCGGCTGATTTGCAGGCTCTACTAAGGCAGGAAAGGGAAAAAAACGATGACCTTGTTAAGCAAGTAATTCAATATAAGGACGATCTTCAAGAATTTAAAACTCAAGCGTCTAAAACAGGAAACCTTTCTGAAGTGCTAAGCACCCAGCTTGATAGGGCAGAGCTTTTAGCAGGGCTTACAGAGGTTGAGGGAACTGGAATTATAGTTACACTTCGTGATAGCAGGAAGAAAAGCGATATTAATTTGGATCCTAATTTGAATATCATACACGATAGTGATATTTTAAGCGTTATAAACGAGCTTCGTGATGCTGGCGCCGAAGCAATTTCGATTAATGGCGAAAGGCTTGTTGCCACAAGTGAGGTGCGCTGTGCTGGCTCTACCGTTAGCGTAAATAATAATCGCTATGCAGAACCATTCGAAATAAAGGCTATTGGTGATTCTGCTAATATGGAAAATGCACTGCTAATGCGTGATGGTGTATATGACACGCTTACTGCTTATGGGCTTGAGGTTAACATTAAAAAAGCTACAAAGGTTGTTGTTGGTAATTTTAACGGCACAATGAATTACAAGTATGCCAAAGCAGTTAAAAAGGAGGGTCAATAAATGCTCACAATAATTGCCTGTCTTATAATTGGTATCCTGCTTGCACTTTTTTCATCCTTCAATGTTCCTGCGGAAACATCCTCGTATGTTGCAATTGCGATACTCGCAGGGCTTGACTCTGTTTTTGGTGGGTTTGCCTCAACTATTAATAATAATTTCAAAATGAAAATTTTTATTACTGGCTTTTTTGGAAATGCAATCCTTGCAGCGGCACTTACTTATATGGGCAAGCTTCTTGATGTTGATATTTATTTAGCCGCAATCATCGTTTTTGGCACAAGATTATTTCAAAATTTTGCAATAATTCGTCGATACTTGTTGAATAAATATATGCCAGATAGTATTCAAAAAAAATAGTTACTTTTTTTTGAATGTAATTCTTTACAAATCAGCTTGAATTATATATAATATAGTAATACAATTGTAACATACATTTTTTACTACATAGATAAAACTGAGGGGGATGTTTTTGTGATAGAATTAGAAATAGAACACGAGCAGATTGCTCAAATTAAAGTAGTTGGTGTTGGTGGTGGCGGTAATAATGCTATAAACAGAATGATTGAGGCAGACCTTAGAGCTGTTGAATTTATTTCGATAAATACGGACAAGCAAGCTCTTAAAGGCTCCGACGCTACAAATAAAATTCAAATAGGCGAAAAGCTTACTCGTGGGCTTGGTGCTGGTGCTAACCCTGAGGTTGGAAGCAAGGCTGCTGAGGAAAGTCGTGAGGAAATTGCTCAGGCTCTTCGTGGCGCTGATATGGTTTTCATAACAGCAGGTATGGGTGGTGGAACTGGTACTGGTGCTGCTCCTGTTGTTGCTGGAATCGCAAAGGAGCTTGGCATTTTAACTATTGCTATTGTTACAAAGCCATTTACCTTTGAAGGCAAAAAACGTATGCTACAAGCAGAAAAAGGAATAAACGAGCTTAAAGCTAATTCTGATTCCCTTGTTGTTATCCCTAATGACAAGCTTTTAGACCTTGCTCTTAAACAAAAAAATACTCCTATTACGCAATCCTTTAAAATTGCTGATGATGTTCTTCGTCAAGGCGTTCAAGGTATTGCCGAGCTTATAGTTCTTCCAGGGCTTATTAACCTTGACTTTGCTGACGTCAAATCTGTAATGAAAAATACTGGTTTTGCTCATATGGGTGTTGGTCGTGCGTCTGGCGAAAACAGAGCAGAGGAAGCTACCAAAATGGCTATTAACAGCCCTCTTCTTGAAACCTCTATTGCAGGAGCAAAAGGAATTTTGCTTAACATTTCAGGTGGCCCTGATATGGGTATGCTTGAAATTAGCAGGGCAAATGAGCTTGTTCAAGAGCTTGCAGATGTCAATGCTGAATTTATTTTTGGTGCTGTTATTAAAGAATCACTTGGCGACGAAATTGAAATTACAGTTGTTGCTACTGGCTTTGATACTGCAAGTGATTTTCCAGAGCTTAAAACATTGTTTGGTGCAAAAACCGAGGACAAAAATGGCGAGCCTTTTACAAATGTTAAATTTGATGACGATATAGATGTTCCACCATTTTTAAGAAAATAATTTTTATAGAAAAAGGTAGCCCAATATGGACTACCTTTTTTGTCATTTTCCTATAAATTGTTGAGTACACATAAGCCCATATTGTGATGACGAAACTATTCCTATTCCAATATAGTTATAGCTCGTATTTAATATGTTTTCCCTGTGTCCTGTTGAATTCATTAGTGCTGTATGCGCTGCTGCGACGCTACTATTTGCTGCAAGGTTTTCTCCTGCACTTTTATACGTTATGCCAAACTTTTTCATCATATCAAATGGCGAGCCATAGGTTGGTGATTGATGTGCAAAATAATTTTTATCTACCATATCTTGCGATTTTAACCTTGCTGTTTTTACTAATTGCGGATCTATTGCTAATGCAGGTATTCCTCTGCTCGTTCTTTCTTTGTTTACTAAGTTAAACATTTCCTGCTCGTTTGCATTAAGTCCCGTATCAGTTGGTGTGGTAGGAGGTGCTGTGGCAGTTGGTGGGGCAGGTGTTGCTTTTGGTGTTGTAGGCTTTGGCGTTGCCTTTGGCGTTGTAGTTTGTCCACTATACGGTTTTGCACAACTACTGTCTATATAACCTACACAGTTATTACCACATTTGATTAAATACTTGTTTCCAATTTTGCCGATACAGTCTACTATTTGGTTTTTAGTAAGCATATCAACCTTCATAAAGTCTGTTGCAGGGCCAGAGCGCACATTTGCAGCATTAACTGTACACTTAAGCTTTGCAGGAACATTTTTATCAAGTGGTGTTGCCGCAAAGGCAACATTTGCTGTTAGCGCTAATACTACTAACCACATTACAATTATTTTAATTTTCATTTTATCACTCCTTCGTTACTATTATGTACGAAAAGTATTTTTTTAGTAGTTAAATTATCTGTTTCCTATAATTTCATAAATTTTTTTAAAATTTATGGCATTATAGGTATAAATATATATTTATTGCAAAAAGTGTTCCAACTAATGCAAAAATAGATATTGTGTTGTATAAAAATGATATTTGTTTTCACTATAATGGTTTTGGCGAGTTTATTAAGTGATAAAGGAGAAAAAAATGAGACTATTGGTTGATAGTGACGGCTGTCCGGTCGTTGACATTACAATAAGAATAACTAAAAAATTTAATTTAAAATGTGTTTTGATATGCGACACATCGCACCATTTTGAACGTGAAGGAGCAACAACTATAACGGTTTCAAAAGGGGCTGACAGTGCGGATTTTGCATTAGTTAATATGGTGCAAAAGGGTGATATCGTAGTAACACAAGACTATGGACTTGCTGCTATGTGTTTAGCAAGGGGTGCTATACCAATTAGCCAAGACGGAATGATTTATGATGATAACAACATATTATCTTTGCTCAACCAACGCTATACTGCAAAGAAAATTCGTATGGCAGGTGGTAGATTAAAGGGCAATTCTAAACGTACTAACGATCAAAACGTGGCTTTTGAAAATGCTTTAACAGAGCTAATAAAGTCAAATGTTTAAAGGTGTTCTGCGAACACCTTTTGCTTTATCTGCGTTGACACGGGCAATATAGCGTTTGTAAGCCTTGCGGGGTTATCTCCTAAGTTTTGCTGATAGGAATTTAACGCACCTATGGTACGACAGGGGCGGTGAACTGTATCGTGGAATCTATGCTTTGAAAAATTAGTTAATCAAGTGAAATTATAGCTGGTTAGATATATTTAGAAATTCCATTTCCCTTTTGTGGCATGAAAACAGCAGAATTTGCCTGTTTTGTGCGACTTTTTTTATGTAATTAAGGGCATATTCAAGCCTTGTATCATCATACTGAACAAAAGCATCATCAAGAACAATCGGAACTTCACCAAAAAGCAGGTCAATTATGCCCATTCTAAGTGCAAAATAAATTTGGTCATACGCACCACTGCTTAAATATTGTGCATCTTGAAGCTCGTTTGTGTCCGTAATTCGAATGAGCATATTGTACTGCTCATCTACAAAAACCTCACTATATTTGCCACCCGTTATTTCATTTAATATTACAGAGGTGTTCTCGTTTAAGCGCTTCCCAAAGCTTTGTTGCAGCTCACCAAAAGCGCTTTGTAGTGCGGTTTTCGCCATATTAGTATCAGCGATTTTATTATTAAATTCGTTTATTTTTTGTTTGCACTGCTCTATCATTTCATCAATAGTAGTGGTTGACATAATGCTTGAATTTTCTAATTTGTTTTGCAGGCTTGCAATCTCCTCGGCAGCTGAAATAATTTTAGACGTTTTCTCTTTTTCGAGGCGTTCAAAATTTTTATCCATTGCTTCAATTGCAGGCTGTATTTGGCTGTATTCATTTATTTTTAAAAGCTCGAATAATTGAAGTTCAAAAGCATTAGGCTTTTCGGATAGTGTAATATCTATTTCCAATATCTCTTTGCCTTGCATTTTATGTTTTTTTAGCTGAACTATGCAGGTAATTCCCCAAATTATTGTTAAAATCGTTGCAAGGGGAATGGTAATAATCAAAATTGCTGATAAAATAAATGCAATTATAATTTGCATTTTGCGAAGCCAAATAGCTTTGTTTAATCTGTCAAGTTCTATCTCGTTTGTCTTAATCTGTTGCTCTTGTAGGCGCTTTTGAACCTCCCTTTCACCCTGAGCATTAGAGAATAATTCTCGGCAAATGGAAATATTACTTTTATCAATATTCGTGTTTTCAAGCTGCGCTTTTTGAGTATGCAATTGCTTTAATCTATCCTCATAAACCTTGTTTTGCTGATGAATATTAATAATTCTAACCCTTTGAGATTGCAAGGTAGAAATTTCGTCCTGCAATAGTAAAAGCTTGCCACGAGGGCGAGTTCCACTAAGCTCTTTTATGGCAGAATCTAAAATTTGCACAGCACGTTGGAACGAAACACCTTCATCACCACTTTGAGTAAGGTTTATAAGCTTTTTAAGAATTTCATCGTCTTTATCTGCATCAATTTTTGTGCCTAATTGGTGAATATATAGAGATTTTTCAAAACCCTCTCTTGAAACATGGAGCAAAATTTCACCAGGCGCTTCAACGCAAAGCTCTGAAACAGTAGCACCGGTTACAGCGTTTATAACATTTATTGAATCATCACTTTTTCTCTTGCCAAAGGAACGAATAATAATGTGTTCCGTTCCGTTTTTTACAACAACCATTTCACCGCCCATATTTTTTTCGCCCCACGGAATAAAACGCTTGCGCTCGTTATCACGAATATTTTGTGGCGATTTTAGCTGTCCATAAAGCATTAGCTTTATAAATTCAGAAACGGTAGATTTTCCAGCCTCGTTATCTGCATAAAAAACATTTATCCCATTATTAAATTCAATTGTTTTATTTTTAAGCCCAGCAAATTTTTCTATATAAATACTTTTAATAATCATTCAAAGGTTACCTTCTCTCCGTCAAGTGCGGCAAGACCGTATTTTAGCGCATTGTTACTGCCATTTTCATCAAGCAGGGTTTTAATAAACAAGCCCTTTAAGGAGTATTCCTTTGAAAGTGTGTCTAAATCAATTTTCGGCTTGGTTTCATCAATAACCTTAATAAAATAATAATTATCCTTAATTTTTTCTGTAATAATTGATGTGTTCAAATATAACGTCGTTTCACCTGTTAAAATAATTTTATATAAATTCTCCTGCCCTATTGCGCTATCGCATATTTTGCTACATATTTCATCGTAATCGTTGCAGGCTGATATATCAATAATAAACTGAATATATTGCCTCTTGCAGGTGTTTATAAACTGTGCATCAACGTGATTTTTGTATATATCGGCAATTATAACGCCACGTGCACCAAGCTCGTCAAAGCCACGCCCCTCGGGTATTCCGCAGTATGCATAATGTGTGGAATTTGCAGTTTTAATGCCACTATACTGATGAATATGCCCAAGCGCAAAATAATCTGCCCCAGTTGAGGCAATAACGCTTGGAGTTATCATATTATAACGGCTGGTTTGACCGTTTCCAACAACCTCGCTATGAACAATAACAAGGTTAATTTTTGATGGATTTTGCACCACAAAACCCTCTATATTACAAGCATCGCAATATTCACCCTCAAAGCTAATTCCATAAATATCAACATCATCGTTAAGGTTAATATTCCGAATTGTGCTATTGAAAATATGTACATTATCGGGAAAAGTTGCGCTTAGCCCAGCATCGTGGTTACCAAGTGCAATAAACACAGGAATATTTGGTATTTCATTAAATTTTCGCACAACAAAATTAAGTGTTGTAGTGGATATTAGGTTAGCACAGTCAAAAAGATCCCCGGCTATAACTAATGCATCAACGCTTTCGGTTTTCGCCAGTTCAATTATTTTGGCAAAGGTGTCTAAATGCTCCTGCCTTCGCAAATCTGCAAGCTTTCCAAGTGCTAAAAGGGGCGAATCAAGGTGTAAATCGCCTGTATGTAGTATCCTAAATTTGGTCATTATTCATCACTCCTACATCATTATATCACTTTTAATTATTATTTCCAACAAATTTTATATTTTTTGCTTTAAATTTTTAAGATAATATGATATAATGCATAGAGCAATAAAGGAAAAGGGGATAGAAAAATGCGTGAAATTGACTCTAAAGAAAATAAACGAGGAGAGAACAAAAGAAAAAAAGTAATAATTACAATTGTTGCTATTATACTTTTGCTAATATTATTTTTCGTGTCATTTATTGTTGCATATAACATAATGACTAAAAATACTAAGGGCTCTGACGTGCAACAAATAGGAATAAGTGATGTAAAATTAGATGAAAATAAACAGCTTAAAGAAAAAATATCAGCGTTAGAAATAGAGGTTGAAGAGCTAAAAGCACAGGTTGATAAATATAAGGCAATAGCAGGGGCTTCAGCAGTTCCAGTTATTAAGCCAAGCCCAAAACCATCTGCAAAGCCAAGTGTGGCGCCAAGCCCATCGCCAAGCGCAGACTCATATTCAACCAAAACACCAGCGCCTACCAAAACACCAGCACCAACTGCTTCACCTGTACCGTCGAAAATTCTAACCCAATAATAACTAAGGGGATAATTAAAATCTATGAAAAAGCTATACGTAATTATATTTTGCATACTCTTTTTGAATATTACGGCTTTTGCTGATGCTAAGGTAGATTTGCTTAATGGCTATTTTGAAATACCTAATTATAATGATGTAAAGTTTAATGATTTAGACGAGGATTTTTGGGCGAAAGAGCCTATCGAGCACCTTGCAAAGTATGGTATTGTGTCTGGTTATGATAATAATTTTTACCCGATGAATAATGTTACCCGTGCAGAATTTATAAAAATATTAGTCCTAAGCTATGGTGCGTATGACAACACTGCTACCTCTAATTTTGCAGATTCTACTCAGAGTGATTGGCACTATCCATATATTTCAACTGCAAAAAAGCTTGGAATAACAAATGGTGTTGATGATAATAATTTTGGGGTGCAAATGCCACTTCGGCGTGAGGAAATGGTAACCCTTGCATATAAAATGGCGCTTTTTGCAGGAAACACATTTGACGAAACACAAGCGGCAAGGTTTAATGATATGTCAGAAATAAGTGGTTATGCAATAAAGGCTGTTAGTGCATTGACGCAAAAAGGAATAATTACAGGGGATTTAAACAATTGTTTTAATCCGACTAATCTTGCAACAAGGGCAGAGGTCTGCAAAATTATATATTTGCTTTTAAACCTTTAAATATGAGATAAAATATTCATATTAGGTTAAAATATACAAGTACTAAAATTTTTTAATGAGGTGTATTTGTGAACGAAAAGACGGGTAAAGACATTGAAGTAAAGGGCAAAAAATTATTAGTAAGATGTGATTTTAATGTTCCATTAGATGAAAACAACAATATTACAGACGAAAACCGTATTGTTGGGGCGCTTCCAACAATAAAATATTTAATTGAAAATGGTGCAAAGGTTATTCTTTGCTCGCATATGGGCAGGCCAAAAGGCGAATTTAATATGAAATATAGCTTAGCGCCTGTTGCAAAGCGTCTTTCTGAAAAACTGGGAAAAGACGTAGTGTTAGCAGCCGATGTTGTTGGCGATAGCGCAAAAGCACTTACAGCAAATATGAAGGATGGCGATGTTGTTCTTCTTGAAAACGTTCGTTTCCACAAGGAAGAAGAAAAAAATGACCCTGCTTTTGCAAAACAATTAGCAGACCTTGCAGATATATTTGTAAATGATGCATTTGGTACAGCGCACAGAGCGCATGCTTCAACAGCAGGCATTGCAGATTATATCCCAGCAGTTTGTGGATTCCTTATTCAAAAGGAAATCGAAATTATGGGTGGAGCGCTTTCTAACCCTGCTCGTCCATTTGTTGCAATTTTAGGTGGTGCGAAGGTTTCAGACAAAATTGGTGTTATTGAAAACCTACTTGATAAAGTAGACGTTTTAATAGTTGGTGGAGGTATGGCGTACACTTTCTTTAAGGCACAGGGAAATAACATTGGAACATCAATTTGTGAGGCTGATAAGTTAGAGCTTGCGGCATCACTTCTTAAAAAAGCAGAGGCAAAGGGTGTTAAGCTATTGCTTCCTGTTGATACAATGGTTGCAACAGAATTTAAAGCAGATGCAGAAAGTAAAGTAGTACTTTCAACAGAAATTCCAGATGGCTGGATGGGGCTTGATATTGGTCCTAAAACTATCGAAGAATTTAGCAATGTTTTAGCAACTGCAAAAACAGTTATTTGGAATGGACCTATGGGCGTATTTGAATTTGAACAGTTTGCCACTGGCACAAAAAAGGTAGCAGAGGCAGTAGCAAACGTTAACGGTACAACAATAATTGGTGGTGGAGATTCTGCCGCAGCAGTAGAACAGCTTGGTTTTGCAGATAAAATGACGCACATTTCAACTGGTGGTGGCGCTTCTCTTGAATTTTTAGAGGGAATAGTGTTACCTGGTATAGATTGTTTAAACGATAAATAATAGAGAAAAAAGGGGATTTTATAATGTCAAGAAAGAAAATAGTAGCAGGAAATTGGAAAATGAACAAAACAGCAACAGAGGCTGTTACATTAGTGAAAGAGTTAATACCAATGGTTGAGGGAGCAAATGTTGACGTTGTTGTTTGCACACCTTACACAGCAATTATGACAGTTGCAGAGCTTACAAAAGGCACAAATGTTTCAGTTGGTGCGCAAAATATGCATTTTGAAGAAAAAGGCGCATACACAGGCGAAATTTCAGCAGATATGCTTTTAGCCTTAGGCGTTAAATATGTAATAATTGGTCATTCAGAAAGAAGACAATATTTCGCAGAAACAGACGAAACTGTTAACAAAAAAGTTAAGGTAGCTATCGCAAAAGGGCTAACACCAATCTTGTGCTGTGGTGAAACATTAGAGCAACGTGAAATGGGCATTATTTCAGAGCATATCCGTATGCAAATTAAAGTTGGTCTTTTAGATGTAACAGCAGAAGAGGCGAAAAATGTTGTTATAGCGTATGAGCCAATTTGGGCTATTGGAACAGGCAAAACTGCAACATCAGCACAAGCAAACGAAGTATGTGCAGTAATTAGAACTGTTATTGGCGAATTGTATGGCTCAGCTGTTGCAGAGGTTATTCGTATACAATATGGTGGCAGTATGAATGCAGCAAATGCGGCAGAGCTTATGGCACAACCTGATATTGACGGTGGTCTTATAGGTGGTGCTTCATTAGTGGCAGCAGACTTCACAAAAATTGTAAAGTACGAGGGGTAGTCAAATGGTAAATAAACCAATTGCACTATTAATTTTAGACGGATATGGTAGCACTGCCCACAAAGAGGGCAATGCTGTCTTATCTGCAAAGAAACCTAATTTAGATAAATATATGTCAGAGTGTCCGCACAATATAATACATTGTAGTGGTATGGACGTTGGTCTGCCCGATGGACAAATGGGTAACTCCGAGGTTGGTCACACAAATATAGGCGCAGGGCGAGTTGTGTATCAAGAATTAACTCGCATAACAAAGTCTATTAAAGATGGTGATTTTTTCGAGAATGAGGCACTTTTAAACGCAATAAAAAATTGCAAAGAAAACGGTTCAAATCTTCATATTATGGGGCTTGTGTCTGACGGTGGTGTGCATAGCCACAACACACATTTATATGCAATATTAGAGCTTGCAAAGAAAAATGATTTTAATGACGTATATGTACACTGTTTTCTTGACGGTCGTGATGTTCCTCCAACCTCTGGTGCAGGCTATGTTAAACAGCTTGTTGAAAAAATACGAGAAATTGGCGTAGGTAAGATTGCAACAGTTATAGGCAGATATTATGTTATGGACCGTGATAACCGTTGGGAACGAGTATCAAAGGCATATAATGCTATGGTGCTTGGTGAGGGCGAAACCTGTAATTCAGCTGTAACAGCAATTGAAAATTCATATAACAACAAGATAAATGATGAATTTGTGCTTCCAACTATTATAGATGGTGGAGCAAAAATTAGCAAAAATGATAGCATTATTTTCTTTAATTTCCGTCCAGACAGGGCAAGAGAAATTACTCGTACCTTTGTTGACGAGGCATTTGATGGCTTTGAAAGAAAGAATGTGTTTTTCCCATTACATTATGTTTGCTTTACGCAGTATGATGCGCAAATGCCAAATGTTGATGTTGCATTCCATCCAACATCTCTTGATAATACCTTTGGCGAGTACATAAGCAAAAAGGGTTTAAAGCAGCTTCGTATTGCCGAAACAGAAAAATATGCCCACGTTACATTTTTCTTTAACGGGGGGGCAGAAGTAGCCTATGAGGGGGAGGATAGAGCGCTTATTCCATCTCCAAAAGTAGCAACCTATGATATGCAACCAGAAATGAGTGCGAATGAAGTTGCAGACGAATGTATAAAACGTGTAAAAAGTGGAAAATATGATGTTATAGTACTTAATTTTGCCAACTGTGATATGGTTGGGCATACTGGTGATTTTAATGCAACAGTAGCCGCTGTTGAAGCAGTAGATGCTTGTGTTGGCAAGGTTGTTGATGCAATAAAAGAGCAAGGTGGTTTAGCTATTATAACTGCTGACCACGGTAATGCAGAACAAATGCTTTCTGATGATGGTAAGGTTCAAACGGCACATTCAACAAATGTTGTCCCACTTATTTTAATAGGTAAGGACGCTCGGCTAAAAGAAAATGGTCGTCTTGCAGATATTGCCCCGACTATGCTTGACCTTTTAGAGCTGGAAATTCCAAGCTCAATGACAGGCGAAAGTATGATTATAAAATAGGGAGTGAATTTATATTAGTGCTTATAGACAACAAATTTTAATCGAGAATGTATTGGCAAGAGAAATTATTGATTCTCGTGGAAACCCAACAGTAGAGGTAGATGTATTTGTAGAGGGTGGCTTTTTTGGCAGAGCATCTGTTCCTTCTGGTGCGTCAACTGGCGCATTTGAGGCAGTAGAGCTTCGTGATGGCGATAAAAGCAGATACCTTGGCAGAGGCGTGACAAAGGCTGTTGACCACGTTAATATTGAAATTGCAAATGAAATTATAGGTATGAACGTTTTAGAGCAAGGTGCAATTGATAAAGCAATGATAAATCTTGACGGTACACCAAATAAAGGTCGTCTTGGTGCAAATGCTATTTTAGGTGTGTCGTTAGCAGTCGCAAAGGCGGCGGCAGATGCACTTGGCATTCCACTTTATAATTATATTGGTGGTGTAAATGCAAATGTGCTTCCTGTTCCAATGATGAATATTATCAATGGCGGAAAGCATGCAGATAACAGCATAAATATACAAGAATTTATGATAATGCCAGTTGGTAGTGCCACTTTTAAAGAGGGGCTACAACATTGTGCAGAGGTTTTTCACAGCCTTAAAAATGTCCTGTCGTCAAAGGGTTACAGCACAGCAGTAGGCGACGAGGGTGGCTTTGCGCCTAACCTAAAAAGTGATGAAGAGGCAATACTTGTTATTCTCGAAGCAATTGAGGCTGCAGGCTTTAAGGCAGGAGTGGATTTTAAAATTGCCATAGATGCTGCTGCTACTGAAATGTATGAAGAGGCAAAAATTAAAGGCCTGGAGGGTAGCTATTATTTCTGGAAGAGTGATATAATGAAAACTCGTGATGAAATGGTTAACTATTGGGCGGAGCTTGTAGAAAAATACCCTATTATTTCTCTTGAAGATGGCATATCCGAGGAAGACTGGGCTGGCTGGAAGCTATTAACAGACAGGCTTGGCAAAAAAATTCAGCTTGTGGGTGATGACCTTTTTGTTACAAATACAGAAAGACTTAAAAAAGGAATTGAAATGGGAATAGCTAATTCAATCCTCATTAAAGTCAATCAAATAGGCACACTAACCGAAACATTAGAGGCAATAGAAATGGCAAACAGGGCAGGGTATACTGCTGTGACATCGCACCGTAGCGGGGAAACCGAGGATGTAACGATTGCTGATATTGCAGTTGCAACAAATGCAGGGCAAATTAAAACTGGCGCTCCGTCGAGAACCGACCGTGTCGCAAAGTATAATCAGCTTTTAAGAATAGAAGAAGAATTAGGTGACACAGCACGTTATTTTGGAATGAAAATTTAGTGCTTGCTTTATTGGTGCAAATGTGCTATAATGTCCCCTGTACAAGTTTTAATTTTAGGAGGAATTAGTAATGAGAATAGCATTAATTGCACTTCATATGATAGTTGCAGTCGCACTTATAATAATAGTTCTTTTGCAACACGGCAAACAAGCAGGTTTGTCAGGCTCAATAGCAGGTGGTGCCGAAACATTTTTCGGCAAAAATAAAGGCAGAACAATCGACGCAATTCTTAGTAAATTGACGTCAGTTGCTGCGGTAATATTTCTAATAACATCACTTGCATTAGCATTTGTGAAATAAAACCGTATCAAAGCCGCCTTATATTGGGCGGCTTTTTTAGTCGAATGTCGAAGGGAGTTGTATTTTTACGAAAATCAACGAATTTTTAGAGGAACGTGGTCTGTCGCAGGAGTTTTCACTTGCAGTAATGGATGAGATAAATGAAATATCAGAAAAAATTCCAGACTCTGAAATATCAAGACGAAAAGACCTTATGGATATGACAATAGTTACAATAGATGGTGCAGATGCTAAGGATTTAGACGATGCCGTTAGTGTGGAGCGCCTTGAAAATGGCTCATATAAGCTTGGTGTTCATATCGCCGATGTTAGCTATTATGTAAAGCCAGGCTCTGCAATAGATGAAGAAGCGTTCGAGCGTGGAACAAGCGTTTATTTGGTAGATACAGTAGTTCCAATGCTGCCACAAAAGCTTTCAAATGGATTGTGTAGCCTAAACCCACATAAGCCTCGCCTTACTATGTCAATTTTTATGGAAATAAACAGCATTGGCACAGTAACAAATTATGAAATATGCGAATCTGTAATCAAAACCACAGCCCGTATGACGTATTCAAAGGTTACGCAGGTTTTAGATGGCACAATGGAGGCAAGGCACGAATATCATAACCTAATTCCAACCTTTGAACTAATGCGTGAGCTTGCGCTAATCCTTAGGGACAAGCGTATGCGCAGAGGTAGTATAGATTTTGATTTTCCAGAGCCAAAGGTTATAACTGATGAAACTGGCAAGGTAATTGACATTCATAACCACGAAATAACAGTTTCTAATAAAATTATAGAGGAATTTATGCTTGTTGCAAATGAAACAATTGCAAAGCATATGAATAAACTGGAATTACCACTTGTTTATAGGGTGCACGAAAAACCAGATGCAACTAAAATTGAAAAGCTCGTTGTATTAGTTAAAAGCATGGGGCATAAATTTAAGGTAAAGGAAGATATATCACCGAAAGTAATGCAAAATCTTCTTTTTAAGATACAAGACACACCAGAACAGCTAATCCTAAGCACTATGATGCTTCGTTCACTTATGAAAGCAAGATATGCCGAGGAAAATTTAGGGCATTATGGGCTTGCGGCGGATTATTATTGCCATTTTACTTCCCCAATTAGAAGGTATCCAGACCTTATGGTGCATAGGCTACTTCGTGAGTGGTTAAACGGAAATCTTGTTGGGAATAGCGTTAAATTGTATGAGAAAATCACTCGTGACACAGCCTTGCAATCGTCCGAGGCAGAGGTAAGGGCAACAATGGCAGAGCGTGACTGGGTTGATTATATGATGTGTAGCTATATGGCAGATAAAATTGGCGAGGAATTTGACGGAGTAATATCGTCAATTACTTCATTTGGTATGTTCGTTCAGTTGCCAAATACAGTTGAGGGCTTGGTTAGAATGGTTGATTTAGCAGATGATTATTATGAATTTGATGACGTGCATCTTATTCTAACAGGCAGGCGCACAGGTAGGCAGTATCATATGGGCGAGATGATAAGAGTTCGCCTATCAAAGGTTAATGTTGATTTAAAGCAAATTGATTTTGTGCCTGTTGAAGCTGATAAACCAAAGGACGATAAGCGCAAAAAAGAGGTGAAAAAATATAATGATAGAAAACCAAAGACCAAGGGTAAGCAAGGTTCAAAGCCCAACAAAAAGACTGGTCGCTCAAAACAAAAAAGCATATCATGATTATTTTATCGAGGAAACACTTGAATGTGGCATAGAGCTTTTTGGCACAGAGGTCAAGTCAATAAGGCAGGGCAAGGTTAACCTTAAAGACAGCTATGCTTCGGTGGATAAAGGCGAAATGTTTATTAAGGGTATGCACATAAGCCCATACGAAAAAGGTAATATTTTTAATAAGGACCCCCTAAGGGTTCGCAAACTGCTGCTCCATAGGCGAGAGATTAACAAGTTTTTAGGGCTTGCTATGCAACAGGGGTATTC
>CAYVWT010000028.1:0-15015 GCA_964455565.1 uncultured Clostridiaceae bacterium
AATATAATACTCCTTTGAATTTCCTGTTTTCGCTATTCATAGCATTCATTGTTGGTATGAAAATATTGTCGTAACAATATTTTGCAGTCTTTTCATCATACAATCTGCTTGGTGAAAATGCACCCATACCACCAGTATTTGCGCCCTTATCATCGTCAAATATTCGCTTATGGTCTTGCGCTGATACCATAGGAATAAGAGTTTTGCCATCGGTAAATGCCAAAACAGAAACCTCTGGGCCAGTTAAAAATTGTTCAATGACAACCCTACTGCCAGCAGTTCCAAATATTTTATCGTCTAAAATATCGTAAATTGCAGCCTTTGCCTCATCAAAACTTTGTGCAATAATAACACCCTTGCCAAGCGCCAAGCCCTCTGCCTTTATTACGATAGGATAGCTTTTATTTTCAAGGTATTTAATTGCGCTATCAGAATTATCAAAAACCTCATACTCTGCCGTTGGTATATTATATTTTTTCATAAGGTCCTTTGAAAAAACCTTACTACCCTCAATGATTGCAGCAGCTTTGCTTGGACCAAAGGCACGAAGTCCATTTTTTTCAAATTCGTCTACCATACCTAAAACAAGTGGGTCATCTGGCGCAACAATAGTTAGGTCAATTTTATTCAACCTTGCAAAATCAACCATTCCATTAATATCAGTTGCTTTAATATTAACACACTCTGCAAGAGAATTAATGCCACCATTTCCAGGGGCACAATATATTTTATCAACTCTTTTACTTTGGGAAATCTTCCAAATAAGTGCGTGCTCTCTTCCACCGCTACCTACAACTAAAATTTTCATTTATTTTGACATTCCCTTCTGATACTAATTAATGGTGGAATAAACGGATTCCTGTAAACGCCATTGCAATACCGTATTTATTACAGGTATCAATAACATTATCATCACGAATTGAGCCACCAGGCTGTGCAATATATTTTACTCCACTCTTGTTCGCACGCTCGATATTATCACCAAATGGGAAAAATGCGTCCGAGCCTAAGGCTACATCTGTAAGCGTATCAAGCCAAGCACGTTTTTCTTCACGAGTGAAAACAGAAGGCTTGCTTGTAAATATATTTTCCCAAACACCGTCAGCTAAAACGTCCATATAATCTTCTGAAATATAAATGTCAATTGAATTATCACGGTCTGCTCTACCAATTTTTTCTTTAAAAGGTAGTGATAAAACCTTATTATGCTGGCGCAAATACCAAATATCAGCCTTATTACCTGCAAGCCTTGTGCAATGAATACGAGATTGTTGCCCAGCGCCTACGCCGATAACTTGCCCGTCCTTACAATAGCAAACAGAATTTGATTGCGTGTACTTTAAAGTAATCAAAGATATTAATAGGTCACGCTTTGCATTATCACTAATTTCTTTATTTTTCGTAATTACATTTTGTAAAAGCTCATCATTTATTTTAAGTTCATTTCTGCCTTGTTCAAAAGTAATGCCATATACATCCTTATGCTCAATCGGAGCAGGAATATAAATTTCATCAATTTTTATTACAGTATAGCTACCTTTTCGTTTGCCTTTAAGTATTTCCAAGGCTTCGTCGGTATAACCTGGAGCTATAACTCCGTCGGATACCTCACGAGTAATTAGCTTTGCAGTTTCCTTGTCGCATACATCTGAAAGCGCAATAAAATCGCCATAAGAGGACATTCTATCAGCACCCCTTGCCCTTGCATACGCATTGGCAAGTGGCGAAAGCTCTAAATCATCAACAAAATATATCTTTTTAAGCGTATCAGACATTGGTGAATAAACTGCAGCACCAGCAGGGCTAACGTGTTTAAAAGAAGCTGCCGCAGGCAAGGAAGTTGCCTCTTTTAGTTCCTTAACAAGCTGAAAGCTATTAAGGGCATCAAGAAAATTTATGTATCCCGGCTTACCATTTAAAACCTCAAGAGGAAGCTCGCCATTTCTCATAAAAATTTTAGATGGTTTTTGATTTGGGTTACAACCGTATTTTAATTCGATTTCGTGTGACATATTAAGTACCATTAGCCTTTCAGGCTCACAAAATTTAATTATATTTGTACCTCACACTTATCGTGAGCCAGATAAGGCGTTAAAATGGTACTTTGCACATAGGCGTTTCGGAGTTGTTTTTGCGACGAAAATTACGCCTGTGCAATAAATTCCTGCGGAGCATATAGTTTGAAAGCGATTTTCTTTCAAACTATTACTCCTTACTATACATTTTTATTTATAATACGAGTATCCGCCTCGCCTGTTTTCACATTAATAAACCTTGTAAATAGCGAAACTTTATTATCAGCATTTAAGCTGTTCCAAATAGAATTTGTAAATTCGTCAATACTGCCCTCGATTTTAACAAGCTTAGGTTCACCCTCAAAAGATGGAATTGGATTACCATCACATTTATAAGTGTGAATGAAATGCCCTTCGCCATTTTTTGGCGAAGAATATTCAAAAAAGTAACGGTGGGTAGAATTTTGATCACCCTCTGCACTTTTTAAGATTGATAGCTTATAATCACTACCTGCAACGACACCAGAAATTCTTGGTGTAAAGTTTGGTGCATCAGGCTCGAATGTTCGTGCTCGTAGTGCTTCTTCAAAGCTTTTTCCGTCAGCAATATAATCATATACAGTGTCAGTTTGGTCACCATTTGTTACAATTGTTACACCGTTTACTACTCGAACAGGGGCGTAAATTATAAGTGATGGGTCTGTTAGCTTAGCTTCATCAAATGCCTTTGTTTTTATTCCATTACCGTCTATATCGAAAATTCTGTTTCTGCTATTTTCGCTTCTTCCCATAATGAAATATGCAATAGCAATATTTTTGCTATCTTTAGTTTTACCTATAATAATTCCTCTACCAGGGTATGCGTTATTTTTTAGTTCATCGCAAATATTAATAATTTCCACTGTGCAAGCTCCTTTTATTAAATTTTACCATCACAGAAAAGCTGAACAGCCTTGGGTAGAATAACCCATTCTGCCTGTTCCATCACTCGTTTTTGCAATGCTTCAGGTGTATCATCTGGCATAACATCAACTGCCTTTTGCAGGATAATTTTCCCACCATCGGTAATTTCGTTAACAAAATGCACTGTCGCACCAGTAACCTTTACTCCATATTCCAAAGCCTTTTCGTGTACTTTAAGACCATAATAGCCTTCACCACAAAAAGACGGAATTAAAGATGGGTGAACATTTATAATTTTATTTGGATATGCATTAATTAATGTCTTTCCAATAATACATAAAAAACCAGCTAAAACAATTAAATCAACTTTGTTTTCTTGCATATGATTAAGTAAATCATCATCAAAATTTGGGTTGCCTTTTTTATGAATAACGGTTGATGAAATATTGTGCTGTTTCGCCCTTTCAAGGGAATAAACATTTTCTTTATTAGAAACAACAGTAACAATTTTTCCGTTAATTTTTCCAAGGTTTATTGCATCGATTATCGCACCAAGGTTACTTCCTCCCCCAGACACTAATACACCGATGTTTAGCATATATCCACCCCGTTATCGCCCTCTACCACTTCGCCAACAATATATGCAGTTTCGCCGATTGATTTAAGATGAGAAATTACATCTCCAGCTTGAACCTGTGGAACTGCAAACATCATACCAATTCCCATATTAAATGTGTTGAACATATCACGCTCTGGAACATTGCCGTCCCTTGAAATTATATCGAATATAGGCAATACATTAAACGAATTTTTAACAATTTTCGCACGCATATTTTTAGGTAGCATACGAGGAATATTCTCATAAAAACCACCACCTGTAATATGTGAAATAGCTTTTACATCAAATTTTTCTATTACAGAAAGCATTTGTTTTACATAAATTTTTGTCGGCTTTAAAAGCTCCTCACCTAAGGTTGTTTCGAGGGTGTCGTATTTGTGAGCTAATCTTTCATTTGCGCCATCTCCGTTTAAATTAAAAACCTTTCTAACAAGCGAATAACCATTACTATGTATTCCAGATGAGCTTATTCCTATAAGTGCATCTGAAGCTTCAAGCTTACTGCCATCAATTATATTGCTTTTCTCAACAGCACCAACAGAAAAGCCTGCAAGGTCATACTCATCTACACCATAAAAACCAGGCATTTCAGCAGTTTCCCCACCTACAAGTGCACAGCCAGCCAGAACACAGCCATCTGCAATGCCCTTAACTATGTTTGCAACTTTTTCTGGGTAATTTTTGCCAACAGCAATATAATCAAGGAAAATCAAAGGCTCTGCGCCACAGCAAACAATATCATTAACACACATAGCAACACAGTCCTGCCCTATTGTGTCATGCTTGTCTAAAAGCATTGCAATTTTAAGCTTAGTTCCAACACCATCTGTGCCAGAAACCAAAACAAGCTTTTTGTACTTAGTTGCATCTATTTCAAATAAGCCACCAAAGCCACCTAAACCAGATAATACACCATCTGTAAATGTTTTGTTAACGTATTGCTTCATTAAACGGACAGCCTCATAGCCAGCTTCTACATCAACGCCTGCATCTTTATAACTATTACTCAATGTTATTCACTCCTTATTAAATGGTACTTCCATTGGATAATTTCCAGTAAAACAAGCATCACAATGACCACACTTATTATCACCCATAATCTTTCCAAGATTATCTAAGCTAAGGTATCCTAAGCTGTCTGCGCCTATTTCTATGCGGATTTCCTCAATCGTATTATTAACAGCAATTAAAGCATCCTGGGAAGGAATATCTGTACCAAAAAAGCATGGATATAAAAATGGCGGACAGCTAACCCTCATATGCACTTCTTTTGCGCCTGCATCTCTAATCATTTGTACAATTCTTTGTGATGTTGTACCACGAACAATTGAATCATCAACCATAACAACCCTTTTGCCCTTTACAGTATCTTTAAGCGCATTTAACTTAATTCTTACTGCACGAACACGCTGTTGCTGTGATGGCTGTATAAATGTCCTACCAATATATCTGTTTTTAATTAGTCCAACACCATAAGGTATTCCACTTTCCTCTGCATAACCAATGGAAGCATCTATGCCAGAATCCGGCACTGCAATTACAATATCAGCATCAACTGGGTGTTCCTTTGCTAAAAACCTACCAGCCCTTTTTCTTGCCTCATATACACTAACGCCTTCAATTGTACTATCAGGACGAGCAAAATATATATATTCAAATATACATATTTTGTTTTCGCCTCTGCAATTCACTTCGTTATTGCGAATTCCATCTTTATCTATAGTAATAATTTCACCAGGCTTAACCTCAAGAACAAATTCAGCATCAACAGCATCTAATGCACAGGTTTCAGATGCAAAAATATACGAATGTGCAGTTTTACCCATACATAAAGGTCTAAGCCCCCAAGGGTCACGAGCAGCAATAAGCTTTCGTGGGCTCATAACGACAAGAGAAAAAGACCCTTTAAGATAAGGCATCGCACGGGAAACTGCCTCCTCAATAGAATGACATTTAATTCTCTCACGAGCAATTAAATGAGCAATAACCTCTGAATCGTTTGTCGTTTGAAAAATTGCACCATTGTTTTCAAATTCTTTTCTAAGCTGATTAGAATTAACAATGTTACCATTATGTGCAATGGTTAGTGTGCCTTTTTTATATTTTGTAACAAGTGGCTGAGCGTTCTCACGCTGACTTCCCCCACATGTAGAGTACCTAACGTGACCAACTGCTATTGTACCTTTAAGGTGGTTTAGCATTGTGTCGTTAAATACCTCTGGAACAAGCCCCATATCCTTGTGATAAATAATAGTTCCGTTATCGTTTACTGCAATACCACAGCTTTCTTGTCCACGATGTTGAAGGGCATAAAGTCCGTAATAAGTTATGTGTGCTGCGTCCGTGCTTCCGTCGGTGTTATATACACCAAAAACACCACATTCTTCTTTCAATACATCTTCGCTAATATCAAAGCTTGTACACATTTTACCTGCCCCCAAAAAATTATTCGCCGAGTAGACGTTTTAATATCTCATTATAAGCATCTTCTACATTACCCAAATCTCTTCTGAAACGGTCCTTATCAAGCTTTTCGTTTGTATCCTTGTCCCAATAACGGCAAGTGTCCGGTGAAATTTCATCCGCTAATATTATGTCACCTTTATATCTTCCAAATTCAAGCTTGAAATCTACAAGGCGAATTCCAATGTTTATAAGGTATTCGCTAAGTAATTTGTTAACTTTAAACGCAATTTTAGAAATCTTTGCAACCTCTTCGTCGGTTGCAAGCTCAAGCGCCCTTATATGGTATTCGTTAATTAATGGGTCACCAAGTGAATCATCTTTATATGAAAATTCAAGAGTAGGAGTGGCAAGCTTTCTTCCCTCTTCAACGCCAAAACGCTTTGAAAAGCTACCAGCCGCAATATTTCTAATTATAACTTCAAGAGGAACTATTTGAACTTTTTTAACTATTGTTTCTCTCTCGGATATTTCTTCAACTAAATGAGTTGGAACACCTTCTTTTTCAAGCATTTTGAAAAAGTGGTTTGAAACTCGGTTATTTATAACACCTTTTCCAACAATTGTTCCTTTTTTCTCGCCATTAAAAGCAGTAGCATCATCCTTGTAGTCAACAATAAGGCAATCTTCATTATCAGTCTTGTACACTTTTTTAGCTTTGCCCTCATACAATAAATCTAATTTTTTCATATTTTCATTACCTCCTCTTTAATCTGTAAATCTTTTTTATTAACTTCATCAGCCATTTTCTTTTTAAACTCGTGAAGCTTTTCACGAAGAATAGGGTTAGAAAGGGCCAAAATTTGAACAGCCAGTAAGCCTGCATTGTCAGCGCCATCAATCGCAACAGTTGCAACAGGTATGCCCTTTGGCATTTGAACCATTGATAATAGCGAATCAAGACCATCCATAGTAGACGATTTAATAGGAAGACCAATAACAGGAAGTGTAGTAAATGCAGCAATAACTCCTGCAAGATGCGCCGCCTTACCTGCCGCACCTATTATAACACCTATGCCATTTTTCTCGGCATTAGATGCAAATTCTTCTGCCTTATAAGGAGTTCTGTGAGCAGAAATAACATTAACGTCATACTCAACACCAAAATCCTTTAATACCTTAATACAATTTTTAATGATTGGAAAATCCGAATCACTACCCATAACAATAGCAACTTTCATAATTATCTCCATTTCTGCTACGGTCGAAATGAATTCTCCCTTGCACAACCAAAAAGTTATTTCATAACTTTTCTATGGGATAAACTTCATTTTATTCGCCCGTGCCATTTATTTTTTAGTACCTAAAAAATAGGCACATGGTCAAAGTCTTTCAGACTTATCCTCCTAATACAAGTAATATTTTTAACATCAAAGGCAAAGTAAATAGACTAATTAAAGTGGTAACAAAAACTGTTTCTGCGGCATATTTGTAATTTACACCAAGCTCATTTGCAATTATTGCAACAATCGTCATAGATGGCATTGCTACCTGCAAAACTATAACTGACATTGCCATAGTTGATAACCCAAATGAAAATACTTTAAATAAAATAAGTGCAACAGCAATTGGAACTATTATCATTTTCACAAGCACTACAATAAATATTGAAAGCTTTTTATAGGTTTCACGAACATTAACAGCCGCCATAGTTGTGCCAATAAATAATAAAGATAAATAAACAGTTGTTTGCCCAAGCCCAACAATTGGATTATAAATTATCGGTGGGAATTTCACTTTGAAAATCAGACAAATTAAGCCTAAAAATATTGCAATTGTGTTATTATTTATAACATTTAAAATAATTTGCTTTTTGCTAAGTTTACTTTTATAATCTATAAGCTTAACGCCGATAGTCCATAAAAACATATCATTTATTAAATGATAAAAAGCGGCATAGAAAATTCCCTTTGCGCCATAAAGTGATTGAAATATAGGAAATGCTATAAACACTACGTTTCCAAACGTCATAAGTGCAACTTGAACACCAGTTGTTTTTTCATCAAGTGATGAATTATTAGCATATAACCTTCCAATACCAATTAAAGACGAAATTATAACAATTGATATACCAGCTATTGTTAATGCTTCTGTAAATAAAGTTTGGTCGGCTTCAAGCCCAGCAATTGATGTGAAAATTAGTAGTGGCGCTGTAACCTTTATAATAACTCGTGATAAACCGTCACGAACATTATCCGAAAACCATTTTAATTTTGTAGCAATAAAACTTATTCCAATAATTATTGCAAACATTATTACTTTTTCTATCATTACATCCATTTAAAAAATACCGCCTATTCCCATTCAATAGTTGCAGGTGGTTTGCTTGTAATATCATAAACAAGCCTGTTTACGTGCTTTACCTCGTTAACTATTCTATTTGAAATTTTTTCTAACAAATCAAACGGAATCCTTGACCAATCAGCTGTCATAAAATCCGTCGTAGAAACTGCACGAAGTGCAATTGTATAGTCATAAGTGCGCTCATCACCCATAACACCAACGCTACGCATTCCAGTTAATACTGCAAAATATTGATTAATATCTCGCTCCATTCCAGAATTCATTATTTCCTCACGGAAAATAGCATCTGCCCCGCGAAGTATATCTAATTTCTCTCTTGTTACATCACCAATAATACGAATACCAAGGCCAGGCCCTGGGAAAGGCTGACGCCATACAAGGTCATGAGGAATTCCAAGTTCAAGCCCTGCACGCCTTACTTCGTCTTTAAATAGGTTTCTAAGTGGCTCGATAATCTCTTTAAAATCAACATAATCTGGAAGACCGCCAACATTGTGGTGGCTTTTTATAACAGCAGCATCACCAACGCCACTTTCTATAACATCAGGATAAATTGTTCCTTGAACAAGAAAATCTACTGAACCAATTTTTTGTGCTTCTTCTTCAAATACACGAATAAATTCCTCGCCTATTATTTTTCTTTTTGCCTCTGGCTCTTCAACGCCTGCAAGCTTTTCTAAAAACCTATCCTCACAGTTTACCCTTATTAAATTCATATCAAATTGTTCGGTAAATATTTTTTCAACCTGGTCGCCCTCGTCTTTTCGGAGCAATCCATGGTCAACAAAAATACAGGTTAATTGCTTGCCAACTGCCTTGTGAATCATAACTGCGGCAACTGACGAATCAACTCCGCCAGACAACCCACAAAGTATTTTTTTATCACCAATTTTTTTACGAAGCTCTATAATAGATTTTTCGGCAAATGATGACATTTTCCAATCGCCAGCGCATTTACAAACATTATATAAAAAATTACTAATCATCTGTGTTCCTTGCTGTGTATGGTTTACCTCTGGATGAAATTGTACACCGTAAAGCCCTTTTTCAACATTTTGCATAGCAGCAGTTGGGCAGGAATTAGAGGTTGAAATTATTTCAAACCCTAAAGGTGGTGTTTTTATGTAGTCAGTATGGCTCATCCAACAAACGGTATCTGTTTCAATTCCACTAAAAAGTGGGCTTGCTGTATTATTTTTAATATTAGTTTTACCATACTCACAAACATTTGCACTTGAAACTACCCCACCAAGCAAATGGCACATAAGCTGTGCGCCGTAGCAAATACCAAGCACAGGAATTCCAAGCTCAAAAATCTCTTTTGGGCAGGTAGGAGCATTCTCGCCATAAACACTAGAAGGCCCACCGGTGAAAATAATTCCCTTTGGGCTAAGCTCTTTAATTTGTTCAATTGAGATAGTATAAGGTTTAACCTCACAATAAACGTCACATTCTCTAACACGTCTTGCAATTAATTGATTATATTGTCCCCCAAAATCAAGAACCAAAACAAGCTCATTAAGCAAAGAAAACCCTCCAATAATATCAGATAATAGTATTATAATCCATTTTCATTAAAAATAAAATACTAAAATTGCACAAAATTCTACAAATAAAATCAAAGCCAGTGCATTATTCTGGCTTATAGTTAGGTTTTTTGTATAATTTATCCATATTTTTCATAATTTCTGGGTAAAAAACTTCCTCGCCCCAAGCTTCTTTATCATACTCCTCAATTGCTATTGAAATATGGTCATCAGAACAATTAATTGATTCTATAAGTGCGGCAGATACTGCATCACACATTTTGTTTTTTTGCTCTTCTGTTCTTCCTTTATACATTTTAACTACGATATGTGGCATTTTGTTTCCCCCTAAATTTATTTATTCAATTCTATCAATTACTGCGCCTATTAGTGTTTCAAAATCTGAAATTGCATTTTTCCCAGCTTGAATTATATGGTCGCCACTAAGTGGCTCTTTTAATATCCCTGCCGCCATATTTGCAACAAATGATATTCCAAGCACATTCATTCCACAATGCGCAGCAGTAATAACCTCGCTAACCGTCGACATTCCAACCACATCAGCACCTAAAATTCTTAGCATTTTTACCTCGGCAGGTGTTTCATAAGACGGCCCTGCCATATACGCATACACACCCTCACGAAGGTTAAGTCCAACACCATACGAAACCTCTTTTGCTAATTCTCGTAGCCTTGGGGTGTACGCATACGTCATATCATTAAACCGTGGGCCAAGCTCGTCAACATTTTGCCCAATAAGTGGGCTTTCAATAGCAAGCTTAATATGGTCAGAAATTACAACCAAATTACCTACTTCAAAATCTGTGTTAACAGCGCCAACAGCGTTGGTTGTTATGAGCGTTTTTACACCCAATTCCTTCATAACACATACAGGAAATGCAGACTGTTCCATTGAATATCCCTCGTACTTATGAAACCTGCCACACATAATTAAAGTATATTTTCCACGAAGCTTACCAAAAAGCAATTTAGATTTGTGCGAGGTTGCAGTTGCCTCAGGAAAGTCTGGAATTTCCGAATACGGAATTTCGATTACTTCCTCCATTTGATTTGCATATTCGCTAAGCCCAGAGCCAAGTATTATTCCAATTATTGGAGTAATACGAATTTTACTTATTATATATTTAGCACTAAACTGAATTCTATCATATGAAAACATAAAACCTCCATTGGGATACTAATTATTATATCTTAAAGTAATTTACACCCGCACTAAATATATGTTGGTCTTTTTCGCCGATAATATTCTTTGCAACACTATTTCCAACACGTTCTGAATGTGCCATTTTGCCTAAAATCCTACCATCTGGGCTTGTAATACCCTCGATAGCATACATAGAACCATTAGGATTGTATGCAATATCATAGGTTGGATTGCCATTAAAATCTACATATTGTGTAGCTATCTGCCCATTTTTAGCAAGGTTTTTAATCACGTCGTCACTTGCTACAAACCTACCCTCACCATGAGAAACAGCAACTGTATGAACATCACCACAATTTACATTTGCAAACCACGGCGAAAGTGTTGATGAAATTTTCGTTTGAACCATGGTTGATATATGTCTTCCAATTGTGTTATAGGTAAGTGTTGGGCAATTATCATCCATATCACGAACCTGTCCAAATGGAACAAGCCCAAGCTTAATTAGTGCTTGAAAACCATTACAAATACCAAGCATTAAGCCATCACGTTTATATAAAAGGTTATTCAAATCTTCTTTTAGCCTTGGGTTTCTAAATGTTGTTGCAATAAATTTACCAGAACCATCTGGCTCATCACCTGCGCTAAACCCACCTAAAAGCATAACAATTTGAGAATTATTTATCCTTTGTGACATTTGCTCGATTGATTCATCAATGTCCTTGGAAGTAAGGTTTTTCATAACAAAAACATCAACCTCTGCACCTGCTTTTTCAAAAGCTCTTGCAGTATCATATTCGCAATTAGTACCTGGGAATACTGGCATAAATACCCTTGGTTTTGAAATCTTAATCGCAGGCTTTGAAATATTTTTGTTATCATACATAAATTCTTCTGTTTTTGCAACATTGCCATCTGTCTTTGTTGGGAACACATTTTCAAGTGGTTTTTGCCAAACATCAAGCATTTCGTTTATTGAAATTTCCTCACCATTAACAGAAATAAATTCATTACCAGTTGTTGTGCCTAAAATAGTGCCAATATTAGCATCATCAGTAACCTCTAATATTATGCCACCATAGTATGGGTAGAATAAGTCATTATTTGATATATCATAAAAATTAAACCCAATTTTATTACCGAATGACATTTTAGATATTGCTTCGCAAATGCCACCACCTGTAATTGCATAAGATGAAAGAACTTTTCCACTTTGAATTAGATTGTAAATTTGATTATATTTTTTATCAAGGTCATCAAAATTTGGCAGGCTGTTCTCGTCAACATCTATCTTCACAAACACAACCTTGCTATCAGTTTTCTTAAATTCTGTTGAAATAACCCTTGTAACATCAACAGGGTTCACAGCAAACGAAACAAGAGTTGGTGGAACATCAATGTCGAGGAACGAGCCAGACATACTGTCCTTACCACCGATTGCAGCAATGTTTAATTTTGTTTGTGCATAGTATGCACCAAGAAGCGCCGCAAGTGGCTTGCCCCAACGAGTGGGCTCATCCTTTAATCGCTCAAAATATTCTTGAAAAGTAAGGTATGCCTTTGTATAATCGCTACCTGCTGCAACAATTTTAGCTACAGATTCAACGACTGCATATACTGCATCATGAAATGGACTCCATTTAGAAATATTATGGTTGTAACCGTACGACATAACTGTACCTGTATTTGTTTCACCTTTTAAAACAGGGATTTTTGCTACCATAACCTGCGCAGGGGTAAGCTGATGTTTTCCACCAAAAGGCATAAATACGCTACCTGCACCAATCGAACCGTCAAAGCGCTCCACAAGTCCCTTTTGGCTACACACATTAAGGCTTGATAGAATGCCAAGCCACGAGTTTTTAAGATTATCAATTTCAACTGGCTTAAAAAAGCTATCTGCATAATTAGGCTCAACAACCTTTGCATTAGCTGTCTTTTCTGCACCATTAGTATTAAGAAAATCACGACTAATATCAACAATCGTTTTTTTGCGCCAGTTCATAACAAGCCTGTTTTCATCAGTAACAACAGCAACCTCATTCGCCTCTAAATTTTCATCTTGAACAAGGCTAATGAATTTATCCCTATCTTTTTCTCTAACTACAACTGCCATTCGCTCTTGTGATTCAGAGATTGCAAGCTCTGTTCCTGATAATCCCTCATATTTTTTAGGAACAGCATCGAGGTTAATTATAAGCCCATCTGCAAGCTCACCAATTGCAACAGAAACACCACCAGCACCAAAATCATTACAACGCTTGATTAATTTTGTGACCTCTGGATTTCTAAATAAACGCTGAATTTTGCGTTCCTCTGGTGGGTTACCCTTTTGCACCTCTGCGCCACAGGCTGCAAGGGATTCCTCGGTATGCGCTTTTGATGAACCAGTTGCACCACCACAGCCATCTCTACCAGTTCTGCCACCTAAAAGAATAATTATATCACCACTATTTGGAACCTCACGAACTACGTTTTCAGCAGGAGCAGCACCAATAACAGCGCCAATTTCCATTCTTTTTGCCGTATAACCTTCATCATATATTTCATTAACCATACCAGTTGCAAGCCCAATTTGATTACCATAGGAGCTATAACCAGCCGCCGCAGTAGTAGAAATTTTGCGCTGTGGAAGCTTGCCCTGCATAGTTTCCTCTATTGTTTTGCGTGGGTCACCACTGCCTGTAACACGCATCGCTTGATAAACATAAACTCTGCCCGATAATGGGTCACGAATTGCGCCACCAAGGCAGGTTGCAGCGCCACCGAAAGGCTCAATTTCCGTTGGGTGGTTATGTGTTTCATTTTTAAACATAACAAGCCATTTTTGCATTTCTCCGTCAACATCAACGTCAACCTTTATGCTACAAGCATTTATTTCTTCAGATTCATCAAGCGCAACTAATTTACCCTCTTTTTTAAGCTTTTTAGTGGCAATTGTTGCAACGTCCATAAGGCAAATACTTTTATTTCTATCTCCATATACAAAGCTTCTTGTAGCTAAATAATCTTTAAAAACTTCTTCTATAAGCTTGTCGTCGAATTTCGCACCGTCAAGCCTTGTTAAAAATGTCGTATGGCGACAATGGTCAGACCAATAAGTGTCAATCATACGAACCTCTGTTATAGTTGGGTTTCGTCCTTCGGTATCTTTAAAATATATTTGGCAAAATTTAATATCCTCAATATCCATAGCAAGACCAAGCTCGGCAATAAAACTGCCCAGCTCTTCTTCATTTTTATCTATAAAACCATCTAATATTTCTACATCATCTGGCATATCGTATTTTGCAATAAGGTTTTCAGGCTTTTCAAGTGATACCTCGTGTGCCTCGACAGGGTTTATACAATAGTTTTTAATTCTAACAAAATCACTATCTGAAATATTACCACTAATTATTGTAAGCTTCGCCGCCCTAACTATGGGCTTGTCCCCATGTGCAAGAATTTGCAGGCATTGTGCGGCAAAATCTGCCCTTTGGTCATACTGACCAGGCAGGAATTGAACAGCAAAAACTCTTTCATTTGCCTTAATTTCAATATTTTCATCATAAGCATCGTCTACCTGTGGCTCTGAAAATATTGTGTTCTTAGCAGAGGCATATTGTTCATCGTCTATACCTTCGACATCATAACGTACAACAGTTCTAATATTTGTAAGGCCTTTAATTTTTAAGTTTTCGGATACGTCTTTAAAAAGCCCTTTAGCCCCAATATCGTACCCATTTTTCTTTTCAACAAATATTCTTTTTACCATACAAACCTCCATAGCCTTTTAGTCAGAAAATCAATAACGAATATTATTATATCATTTACAAACGAAAAGTGCAAACACTAAAAACAACATTTGACAAATTTCACACACTGCACCACAGGTATCGCCTGTCATTCCGTCAATTTTACTTTTCGAAAATGCAATAGCAATAAAAGAAAATAAAATGCAAATTATAATTGAAGGGAAAATCCAAAATCCAATTGCTAAATATCCAATTAAGGCAGTAATCATAAGCCCAATTAGGA
>CAYVWT010000029.1:0-14750 GCA_964455565.1 uncultured Clostridiaceae bacterium
TGTGGTTGCGGGGATCGGATTTGAACCAATGACCTTCGGGTTATGAGCCCGACGAGCTACCAAACTGCTCCACCCCGCGACATCTATATTAAATTATGGATGACTTGACTGCTTAATTATTATAGCACAAAGGTTTATACTTTGTCAAGAGTTTTTTATGGCGGTTTTAACCGCCATAAAATTCATCTCTATTTTACCGAATAATTCCCTTTTACCATTACTATTACGTCCTCTAAAATTTCCATTCCTCTTCCATCACCTAATGGCACGATTAAAAGTGAATTTGGCGGAACATCTGTTCCATTTGCTAAGTCAACGCCACTTGTTACATTTGCGAGGCCTCCTTTTGGAGTGGAAACAATTTTCGCCTTGCCCATTCTAAGTATTAATTCGGTTCCTGCCTCACCTAACAAGGTGTGTCCCTTTGCTACTGTAACCACTTGAAAAGCAGAAGTTTCCTGTGTTTTTGCTAATTGTTCCTCTATCACTTTTTTTACGTTTGGCATAAGTACACTTTCAATATAGCTAAGCGTTATTACAGGGTCACTGCTATCGCCTGGTGCTGCAAACATCTGATTCATACCAACAGATACGAGTAGCACTGTTATCGCAAGCACTAATACTGCCAACTTTTTCATTTGTTCCACCCTCCTTTACAAATCTGCAAGCCCAAAGCTTATACTAAGGGCTTCGTTAACCTTTTCCATAAGGTCCTCATCGATATGACCTATTTTTTCTTTTAGACGTTTTTTGTCTATCGTTCTAATTTGTTCCATAAGTATCACGGAATCCTTGGCCAGCCCATAAGCTTCTGCGTCAATCTCTATGTGAGTTGGCATCTTCGCCTTATTTATCTGCGAAGTTACTGCTGCAGCTATGACCGTTGGGCTGTATTTGTTACCGATATCATTCTGTACTATTAGCACAGGACGTACGCCTCCCTGTTCTGAGCCAACGACAGGGCTTAAATCTGCGTAGAATATGTCTCCCCTTTTTACTATCACGTTATTCACTCTCCGAAAGTTTTTCCTCATATCCAAATTGAGCTTCATTATCTGCTTCAAAGCACATTTCTGACCATTGCAAATTGATCTCGGTCATAAGTTCGTACCCCTTTTTTAATCTCTCTCTAATTTCCATCTTCTGACGATGACTAATATATTCCTTCATCGCCTCTCTAACTAATTCACTTCTGCTTACCCCTTTGCTACTGACATAGGCATTTACTTCGTCAAGCAGCGAATTAGGCAATGAGACTAAGATTCTTTTTAGCTCTGCCACCTTAACCATGCCCCCCATTTGAGTTATTTATCTGTACTTAACCATTTTATATCTTTTTCGTATATATATTTCATATATACCTTATTATATACCCTTTATGTACCTTACGTCAATGTTAATTAAAGGGATTTTAAAAGATAGTTAAGCACCTCAACAACTCGGCCATCTTGGGTGTAACAACGTGGTATTCGCCTGCCTATTACGCACAGTAGCTCGTAGTTTATTGTACCCATTGCACTGGCAACTTCTTCTATTGGGATGGTTAAATTATCCTTGGTACCAAAAAGAACAACTTCATCCTCAATATTTATATTATTGACATCTGTTACATCAATCATACATTGATCCATACAAATTCTTCCCACAACTGGTACAAACTTCTCATTTACTATTACTCTTGCGTTATTTGACAGTAATCTTGAAAATCCATCTGCATATCCAATTGGTATTGTGGCTATGCTACTTTTTCTTGAAGTTTGAAATGTTGCGCCATAGCTAATAACTTCCCCCGCTTCAACAGTTTTTATGTGTGTTATCGAAGTTTTTAATTGCATAGCAGGTTTTAATTCCAAGTTATATTCAACATTTGATGGATATAGCCCATATATCGATATACCTATTCGTACCATATCAAGGTGCATTTCTGGAAAACGCATTGCAGCGGCACTGTTGCAAACATGCTTGATTGGTATGTACAGACCATTTTGCTCTAATTTTTCAACGAGGTCACAAAAGCGTGCAAACTGTTTTTTCGTCAGGGAATCGTCAATTTCATCTGCGCACGCAAAGTGTGTAAAAATTCCCTCTATTTCAATATTTGGCAGACGTGCTAAGTCTAAAACAGCCTCTAATGTTTCATCATTTATCACTTCATTATATGGATAGCCAATTCTGGACATTCCTGTATCTATTTTGACGTGAATTTTAGCTGTTTTGTTCCTACGCTGTGCCGCATTAGATACTGATTTTGCAGATGAAAAATTATACACCGTTGGTATTATTTCTAAATCCACCAAATCACCTGCATATTCAACAGGAGTATGCCCTAAAACCATTATTGGAATGGATATACCATCTTTTCGGAGTTGTATTGCCTCATCAATAAATGCAACAGCGAGGGCATCTGCACCACTATCAGCAAGTGAGCGAGAAACCTCCTGCACGCCGTGACCATAAGCATCAGCTTTTACGACTGCCATTATACGAGTTTTTTTCGGTAATATGCTTTTAAATTGGTTTAGGTTATGAGTGATAGAGTCAAGCGATACCTCACACCATGTTCTATATAGATTTTCCGACATAGTCTTCCCTTCCCACGTTAGAGATATTATCAAGTATATCCGTTGCCAGTAAAGAATGCTCGCCTAATTTTTGTGCCGCTATATCCCCTGCCCTTGAATGAATAAATACGCCATCTTTCGCCGCATTGATAGGGGGTACCCCTTGTGCAATTAACGAGCCAATTATTCCTGCAAGAACATCACCACTTCCTGCTGTTGCCATTCCTGAATTACCATAAATATTGATATACGCTTCGCCGTTTGGCAGGGCAACAATTGTATGCGCACTTTTGAGAACTGTCACTATATTATATTCAGTTGCAAAGCTTTGTGCAACCTGCAAAGCATTACTTTTAACCCATTCTATGGAAAGCCCTGTAATTCTTGCCATTTCACCAATATGTGGAGTTATCACAATTTCGCAGTTTTTCCCTTTTAATATATCTGTATGCCCCTTTAAAACATTTATTCCATCGGCGTCTAAAACTATTGGAATTTGTGATGTTTTAATAAGTTCGGCAACTATTTCATAAATATCCTCATTGTTTCTAAGCCCACAGCCACATATTATAGCATCACTGCCATCTATTGCTCTTTTTATTCCGCATAATGCGTCCTTTGAAAGCACCCCATCATTATCTGCGAGGGGGAGAGTCATAACCTCGGTCAGCTTTTGTTCTAATATACTATTAAGCGAATATGGTATGCCAAGTGTCGCAAGCCCACAGCCTGTGCGCATTGCCGCAGTAACGGTTAAATATGCTGCACCTGTAAAGCCTATCGAGCCAGCAAGCGCAAACACTCTACCAAAGCTTCCTTTATGAGTGTTTTGGGTGCGAGGAGGCAATTGCGCTTCTTCTATTATATTAACCTTAATATTTTCATCGTCAATTGCCTTTTGTGCAAATGATATGTCGCAAACCTTAACCCTGCCTGCATATTCTCTTGCAGGATAGCACACAAGACCAAGTTTATATAGTCCAAAGGTTACTGTGAAATTCGCCTTAATACAAGGATAGTAAACCTCACCTGTATCTGAATTTATCCCACTTGGCACATCAACAGCAAACACAATTTTGTTAGCATTATTTATAATTTCAATAGCCCATGCAATTTCACCACGGGGGTTACTAGTCGTCCCAATTCCTAATAGAGCATCAATAATAACCTCGCAATTTGATATTACCATTTTTGCGCTATCGGTTAAACCAATTTCAATAGGAACACCTATTTTCCTTGCTATGTTAAAATTATTTTTTGAATCATAAGTTAGTTCATCTTCGTTTGCAACAAGCACTAAAACTACGTTCTTTCCTTTATTATATAAATGCCTTGCAACAACGCTACCATCACCACCATTGTTTCCCTTGCCACAAAGCACAACAAAAGAATTAAAGCTTGTATTCTCTAATACTGAATTAACAACGCACACGCCAGCGTTTTCCATTAAAACGCTACCTGCTATGCCATATTCATTTATTGTTGCATTATCTATTGCCCTCATTTGAGAAACGCTTGCACATTTCATACTTACTCCTTAATAGCAATCACGCTTGCAACAGCGTATTCCTTGCTGTGAGATATAGAGGTTAAAAAGACTATGTCACTATAATTTTTCACACTTGCAATTGGTTTTCCGAGGCTGTCCCACGTTAGTTCAACATCGCTTGGCTTAACCATCCTAAACCCAACACCTAATGCCTTTACTACAGCCTCTTTTGCAGCAAAACAGCCTGCAATTGTTTGCGGAGCATTTTTCTTTAACGCAAAATACTCCTGTTCTGCCCTTGTAAAGATATGCAAAAGCAACCGTGGTCGTCTAACCAGCGCTGCGCTAATCCTTTTAACTTCAATTATATCTATTCCATTTCCTAATATCATCATTTTCTGTTGAATGTACTTCTTGGAGCAAAACGTGAAAAATCCTCTATCATTTTTTCTGTTGGTTCAAAGGTTATACGAATTTTATCACTATTTTTATGGTAAATTGCAAAGTATATTTTATCTGATTGTAATGAGCTAAAAGCATCTATCTTTTTTGTAATTCCGTCGCTATTATACATTGATTGATGCTCTGATGTTAGTGGTGCAAAATATTCAAAAGAGCGTGAATGTACAGATATTGCACGTTTTCTTCTACGCCTTGCAATTATTTTATCTATATCTAATTCACCGTTTGTTACGCTATATTCATATTCTATATTTGTTGATTGAATACCAATATAAACTAAGTACCCAATAGCTACAATAGCAATTAGTGCAAAGCTTCCTAAACTAGCCGCAAAGCTCATTAATATAAGCCCGCCCAATATCATTCCTACAATTAAAAGATAATCTACCCCAGACCTTTTTCTTTTAACAATCCATTCATTAAAAATATCCATTACACACCTCCGAATTAGTATTATTTAATGATAACATATTTTTTTAGAATAATCAATTGAAAACTATTTAAAAAAGAATAAGTTTATATTGTATAAAAATAACTAATATGCTATAATATGTGGGATATACTTAATGAAAGGGGCACATTATATGAAAGAACAGCTTAATCAAATTAAACAATCGGCGTTAGATGCGCTAAAAAATATTTCCACGCAGGTAGAGCTTGAAGCATTTAGGGTTAACTTTTTAGGCAAAAAAGGTAAGCTTACCGACATACTTCGTGGTATGGGGGGCTTGTCTGCCGAGGAACGTCCAATAATAGGTCAGCTTGCTAATGAGGTTCGCTCTTTTATTGAGGGTGAAATTGATAGCCTAAGCGTAAGCCTTGAAAAGTTAGAGCTTGAACAAAAGCTATCCGAAGAAAAAATAGACGTTACAATGCCAGGAATTCGCCGTGCGATTGGCAAAAAGCACCCACTTACTACCGTTTTGGACGAGCTTAAAGATATATTTATTGGTATGGGTTTTGAGATTGCCGAGGGGCCTGAAATTGAGCTTGATTATTATAATTTTGAGGCACTTAACATTCCACCTAACCACCCTGCAAGGGACACGCAGGATACATTTTACATTACCGAAAACGTTCTTCTCCGAACGCAGACCTCTCCTGTTCAAATTCGTACTATGGAAAAGCAACAGCCACCTATTAGGATTTTAGCACCTGGCAGAGTTTTCCGTAGTGATGCAGTTGATGCAACACACTCCCCCGTATTTCACCAAATTGAGGGGCTTGTGGTTGATAAAGGCGTTACAATGGGCGACCTTAAAGGAACACTTGAAGTATTTTGCAAAAAGCTTTATGGCGATGATACAAGCGTTCGTTTTCGTCCTCATCATTTTCCGTTTACCGAGCCAAGCGCCGAGCTTGACATTTCCTGCCCTGCTTGCAATGGTAAGGGCTGCCGTGTTTGCAAGGGTGAGGGTTGGATAGAAATTTTAGGTGCTGGAATGGTACACCCTAAGGTTTTGAAAAATTGTGGTATTGACCCAGAAATTTATAGTGGCTTTGCCTTTGGTATAGGTTTAGAGCGTATCGTTATGCGACGTTTTGATATTGACGATTTACGTTCGTTCTTTGAAAATGATTTAAGATTTTTAAAACAGTTTTAGGGGGTATTACTTTATGAAAGTTCCAATGAGTTGGTTTTTAGATTATGTTGATATAGATGCAATGATGCACTCTCCTCGTGATTTTGCTGCTGCGCTTACTATGAGTGGCTCAATGGTTGAGGGTGTGGACGAGCAAGGTGGAAATATTTTAAATGTAGTTACTGGAAAAATTTTAGAAATTTCTCCTCACCCAGATGCAGATAAATTAGTTGTTTGCAAGGTTGATGTTGGTAGTGAGGTTGTTCAAATTGTTACCGGTGCAACAAATGTTTTTGTTGGCGCTGTTATTCCTGTTGCAAAGGATGGCTCAACCCTGCCGAATGGCAAGATTAAAAAGGGTAAGCTTCGTGGGGTTGAAAGCTGTGGTATGCTATGCTCGGAGGAAGAGCTTGGAATAGCTACCGAGCCTGCACATGGTATTATGATTTTAGAAAATTCCACGCCAATTGGCGCTGATATTCGTGATATACTTGGGCTTAAAGAAAACATTGTAGAATTCGAGATTACATCAAACCGTCCTGATTGTCTAAGCGTTATTGGGCTTGCTCGTGAGGTTGCGGCAACATTTGATAAACCTTTTAATGTAAAAGAGCCAGTTGTTTCAGAAATCGGCGACGATGTAAATAAATATATTTCTGTTGAGGTTAAGGATTCTGACCTTTGCCCTCGTTATATGGCAAGGGTTGTTAAGAATGTAAAAATAGAACCGTCCCCTGAGTGGATGCAAAAAAGGCTTGCGCACTCTGGAATTCGCCCAATAAATAATATTGTTGACATTACAAATTACGTTTTGCTTGAATATGGTCAACCACTTCACGCATTTGACATAAAAACTATTGGTGGAAATAAAATTATAGTGAGGCGTGGTAAACACGGCGAGGTTATGAGCACTCTTGACGGCGTAGAGCGCACATTAGATAGCAATATGTTAGTTATTGCAGACGTCAATCACCCTGTTGCAATTGCAGGGGTTATGGGTGGCGAAAATAGTGAGGTGTCGGCAGATACTACGACTATTTTATTTGAAAGTGCAAACTTTAACGGTGCATCTGTTCGCACAACTGCTAAAAAAGTTGGGCTTCGCACAGAGGCTTCTGCAAGATATGAAAAAGGTCTTGACGTAAATAACACAGCACCTGCAATTGCTCGTGCTTGTGAGCTTATAAATATTTTAAACGCCGGCGAGGTCGTTAGTGGCAAGGTTGATGTATGTGCAGAAATAAAGCCTGCAAGAAAGCTACCATTTAATCCAGACAAAATAAACAAATTCTTAGGCACAAATATCGATCGAGAATTTATGGAGCATACCCTTAAAAATCTTAATTTTATAGTTGATGGTGACAGCGTAACCGTTCCTACATTCCGTGCAGATGTAGAGGGTGAGGCAGATGTTGCAGAGGAAATAGCAAGAATATATGGCTATAACAAAATACCTTCTACTCTGCTAAAAGGCGAGGCAACGCTTGGTGGTAAAAACGAAAAGCAAAAAGCAGAGGATTTAATTCGCAATACTCTTACAGCAATGGGACTTTATGAGGTTATAACATATTCATTTGTTAGCCCAAAAATGTATGATAAACTTACTATTCCACAGGACGATTGCATAGTAATAACTAATCCACTTGGTGAGGACCAAAGCATTATGAGAACAACCACTATTGGTTCTATGCTGGATATTGTTTCCACTAATTATAATTACAGGAACGAAGAGGCATTATTATTTGAAATCGGCACAAAATATAGCAAGGGTGGTGAGGACGGTCTTGCCATTGAGAAACAGGAAATTACTATTGCTATGTACGGAAAAGATGTTGATTATTATGCTCTAAAAGGCGTAGTTGAACAATTATACTCTACTTTTGGCATTTCATATTTCGATATTGAGAAAGAAACAGGGAACAATATTTTCCACCCTGGTCAGACAGCAAATATATCGCTTAGGCGCCAAAATGTCGCTACAATAGGCAGAATTCACCCACAGGTTCAAAAGAATTACGAAATTGGTGTGCCAGTTTACGCCGCTGTGATTGATTTTGATATGCTAATGCAATGCAAAAAGCTTGATAAAACATATAAGCATCTGCCAAAATATCCTGCTGTTACAAGGGATATTGCAATGCTTGTTAGCGACGATATTACTGTTCGCCAAATTGAAGATATATTCAGAACAACTAAGACTGACATTATCGAAACCTTTAACCTATTCGATGTTTACAAGGGCAAGCAGGTTGCCGAGGGCTTTAAAAGTGTTGCTTATTCGCTTGTGTTTAGGGCGGCAGATCGAACTCTTACAGACGATGAGGTTAACCCAGTAATGGAGAAAATAGTTGCAGCACTTGGTGAAAAGCTTGGTGCACAGCTTAGAATAAACTAATTTATAGGATGTGAAAAACATGGATGAAACAATGAAATTTACGGCTTATGACAAAGAGGATAATCAGGCGAGGTCTATTATTCTTAATGTTTATGCGTCGCTAAAAGAAAAGGGCTACAACCCAATTAACCAAATTGTTGGATACATTTTATCTGGCGACCCAACATACATTACAAGCCATAATGGTGCTCGTTCGCTTATTCGCAAGTTAGAGCGTGATGAATTATTAGAAGAGCTTGTTAAAAGCTACCTTGTAGGTAAGTAAATATGGAGTACCACATACTTGGTAAAAGTGGAATTTCTGTATCTCGCCTGTGCTTTGGCGCATTAACAATAGGTCCACTTCAAGCGAATATGTCTGTTGATGATGGTGCAGAGGTTATTGCCTATGCGCTAAATTGTGGTGTTAATTTCATTGACACAGCCGAGCTTTACAAAACATATCCATACATTAAAAAGGCTATTTCGACCACGCAAAAGTATGATACAATAATTTCAAGCAAAACATACGCCTACACTCGTGAAATGGCAATAGACGCTGTCGAGCAGGCAAGGCGTGAATTAGGACGAGATGTTATAGATATATTTATGCTTCATCAACAGGAAAGCAAACACACACTTCGTGGACACAAGGACGCACTTGATGTATTGTTAGAATACAAGGCAAAAGGAATTATAAGGGCAGTTGGTGCATCAACTCATCATATTGCGCTTGTTAATGATGTTTGCAAAAGCGCCCCTCTAAATAATGGTATTGACGTTATTCATCCCCTTATTAACAAGGCTGGAATTGGAATAGAGGACGGAAATATTGACGAAATGCTACTTGCTGTGCAAAAGGCACATAGCTTAGGCATTGGTATATTTGGTATGAAAGCCCTTGGTGGGGGCAATCTTATAAATGACCGCCTTTCATCACTTAAATTCGTGCTTGACCTACCTTATGTTCAATCTATCGCTGTTGGTATGCAATCGATTGACGAGGTTGAGGCAAACATTAAGTTTTTCGAGGGAACTATTCCAAGTGAGGAATTAGAAAACCGTCTTAATAAGCAAAAAAGGCGCTTGCATATTGAAGATTGGTGTACAGGCTGTGGCAAATGCACAAAGCATTGTTCATTAAAGGCTATTTCTGTTGTTGATGAATTATGCAGGGTGGAAATGGGAAGGTGCATTTTATGTGGTTATTGTGGCGCACATTGTCCTGAATTTGCGATTAAAATTTGTTAGGAAGTGCATAAATTTTGAAAAAAGCATTAAAAACCGTTAGCTTTATGGTTATAGCTACTATGCTTGCAAAGGTAATGGGCATGGTGCGAGATATATTTTTTGCTGGTAATTATGGTACAGGCATTGAGGCAAGTGCATTTTTAAACGCAAGCCGTATTCCATTACTATTTTTCGACCTAACCTTAGGCGCTGCAATTCTTTCTACATTTATTCCTGTTTTTAATAGATATTTAGAAAAAGGTGATAAAAAAGGTGCTTTTGATTTTTCAAACAGTTTTATAAACCTTGTTGTAATTATTTCAACTGCTTTTTGTATAATTGGCGTAATATTCGCAAAAAACTTGGCAGATTTTATTGCTCCTGGTATGTCCGTCGAGGCAAGAACCCTTACCTCACAGCTACTTATGGTGCTTCTTCCTACTACTATTTTTACATCACTTGCATTTGCGTTTGTAGGAATTCTGCAATCGTTTGATGAATTCAACATTCCTGCTATTATAAGCTTGGTTTCAAACCTTGCTGTTATAATATACTTACTTTTTTTAAACAAAACCTATGGCATTTTCGGTGTTGCTGTTGCAATGCTTATTGGCTGGAGCTTGCAGGTTTTCGTGCAAATTCCCTCCCTTATTAAAAAGGGTTATAAATATCGCTTTATTTTGAACCTCCGTGATGATGGTATTATAGATGTTTTCAAGCTTGCACTCCCGATACTTATAAGCTCATGGGTTCAGCCTATTTGCGTTATGATTAACACAATATTTGCTTCATACTTAAATGATGGCCATGCTGTATCTGGGCTTGAATTTGCCAACAGGCTTTACATAATTATTGTTGGTGTGTTTACATTTGGCATTACAAACTATATTTTCCCATCTCTTTCTAAAATGAGTGGTGGTGGTAATACTGATGGCTTTAAAAATGTTATGAGCCGTTCAATTAGAGTTATGCTGCTTATTATTTCACCAATTATGGTTGGTATGATGCTCCTTGCAAAGCCAATTATTGCTGTTATTTACGGCAGAGGTGAGTTCGGGGAAACGTCAATTACCCTTACCTCTACTGCACTTTTCTTTTACTCAATTGGTATGATTTCATTTGGCATTAACGAGATTATAAACAAATGCTTTTACGCAATGAAGGACGGAAAAACCCCTATGATTGCTTCAATTTGTGGAATAACAACAACGTTAATTCTTGCATTTACATTTACGAAAATATTAAATTTAGGAATTGGTGGGCTTGCACTTAGTGCTTCAATATCTGCAATTGTGGTGTCTGTTGTGCTAATTATTACTATGACTAAAAAAGTTGGAGTAATTTTTGACAGGCAAATGCTTATTTATATAGGGAAAATAGCTATCGCAACTGTTATTATGGCAATTGCTGTTATAACTGCAAAAGGTTTGGTTTTAAATATGGGCAAATTTATGCAGTTAATTATTCCAACGGTTTTAGGAATGATATTTTATTTACCAATTTTATGGGCTTTAAAAATAAGTGAAATACGTGAGGTGATAAAATGAGTAATTTTCTAAAAGGCAGTTTTATTGCAAGTATGTTTACGAATATTGCCTGCTGGATTGAAAAAAAGTGGAGCTGTAGTGAAATAGGCTGGCTTTTCACACGAAACTTAAATGATATTAAAACAAGGAACAGCTTTATTTACAAGGTTTTAAATGCACCATTTGAATGGATAAACTCTATGGCAGTGCCAGAAAAGCTTGCAACACTTGTACACAATAGCGTAATACTACGCACCCTTAGTAAATATGAATATGGAGTGTATGCGACTGTTTTCCTTGCACCATTTATTCCTACAATGGCTTGCGCAGGGCTTGTAATGCTAACTTTTATCTCATTTTTTATTTATCGATTGCAAAATAACGATGTTAAATTAAAGCTTGATGCAGTAGGGTTTTTAATATTTTCGCTTGTGCTTATATTTGGGCTGTTTGCAATAACCTCGTTAACTCCTAAAAGTAGCATAAAAATTTGGCTTTTATATGCGCCATTTATTGCATTTTCATATTTGCTTGTTAGCGCTGTAAGCTCAAAGAAACGCCTTAAAATCGTTCTTTCGTTATTTGTAACAGCAGGGTTTTTGGTTTCACTTTATGGAATTTACCAACAATTTTTTGGCAAGACTGATGCTAACGCTTGGCTTGATGATAAAATGTTTACCGAAATCACCGTTAGAGTATATTCAACACTTGAAAACCCTAACGTGCTTGGCGAATATTTACTACTTTTAATTCCAATTTGTGCAGGTATGATTTATGCCTGCAAAACACATTTGGCTAAATTTTATTATTTTGTTGTTTTATGCTCATCAATTTTATGTATGGTGTTCACACAATCGAGAGGCTGTTGGGTTGGGCTTATACTTATTGCCGCTATATTTGCCATATTTGTAGATAGAAGGCTTTTGGTACTCGGCATTTTGGGAATGTTCGTGCTTCCATTCGTGCTTCCAACCAGTATTGTAACAAGGTTTACAAGCATTGGTAACATTAACGATTCTTCTACCTCTTACAGGGTTTATATTTGGCTGGGCACACTTAATATGCTACGAGATTTTGGTATTTATGGCATTGGGCTGGGAAGTGATGCATATAACAAAATTTATCCTTTTTACTCGTATAGCTCGATTAACGCACCACACGCACACAACATTTATTTACAGCTTTTATGCGAAACAGGCATAATAGGGCTTGGCGTGTTTTTATCTACTATGGTTATTTCAATCAAGAAAATATTCCTTGGCTATCTTTCGGATAAAAAAGGTTTATGTGGCATAATTTGCGCTGCTGTTATTGCAGGGTTATTAGGATTTTTACTTCAAGGTGCATTCGATTATGTTTGGTATAATTACAGAGTATTCTTAATATTTTGGATGACACTTGCAATAGGAATTGCAGCAAGGAGGGTTCAAAATGACTAAAATGATAAAATTGACGCACATAATTAGTGATACAAATATTGGTGGTGCAGGAAAATATCTTCTGGCATATCTAAATAATTGTGATAGAAATACATTTGATATTAGTGTAATTGTTCCTATAAATAGCAGGTTAATCAAAGAAATTGAAGCTCTTGGCTTTAAAGTTATAGCTGTAGAAGGTATGGCAGATAAATCTTTTAGCTGGGAGGCAGTTAATAAGCTTATAAAAGTATTTAAAATGGAAAAACCAGATATTGTCCATACCCACGCAACACTTTCTGGGCGAATTGCCGCTCGAATTGCAGGGGTAAAAACAATTGTATACACAAGGCACAGCGTTTTTGAGCCTAAGAAGTACCTAACAAAGGGCATTGGCAAATGTATAAATGGGTGTGTTGGTGGGTATCTTTCAGATAGAATTATTGCAGTTGCTGGGGCAGCAAAGAAAAACCTTACTGATACAGGCATTAAAGATGAAAATATTGATGTTATTTACAATGGCGTTGATGGTCTTTCGGAAATTTCTGATGAGCAAAAAGTAGAAGTAAAAAAAGCACTTGGAATTCGTGATGATGAATTTATTATTGCGATTATTGCTCGTTTAGAGCTTGTGAAAGGTCACGAATACTTTATTGATGCGGCAGGGCTGGTTAAAAAGGCAGGTATCAAGGCAAGGTTTGTTATTGCAGGAACTGGCTCTCGTGAGGAAGCACTTAGAATTTACGCAAAAGAAAAAGGTCTTGACGACGTAGTTTTATTTACTGGATTTTTAAATAATGTTAGCTCTTTAATGAATATTATGGACATACAAGCTAATGCATCCTTTGGGACAGAGGCGGCAAGCCTTTCACTTTTAGAGGGGATGAGCATTGGAAAGCCTGCTGTTGTTAGCGACTTTGGCGGTAACCCAGAGCTTATAAAGGATGATTCAAACGGATACGTCGTTCCAAAACAAAATGCACATGCTCTTGCAAACGCAATAATTAAGCTACTTAGTGATGAAAATTTGAGGAGTAAAATATCAAAGCAAAGCAGAGAAGTTTTCGAAAACCGTTTTACGTCACGCATTATGACAAATAATATGGAAAGTTTCTACAAAAACATTTGTGAGGTGAAAAGATAATGGGTAAATTAAAGCTTAATATAATTGATTTATCGATAATTGCAATTTTAGTGATTGCAATAATTGGTGGCGGATTTTATTATGTATCAAAAAACAAAGCGAAAATTGTGGACAAAAACCTAACTAAAATAGAATTTGACATTGAAGTTCCAAACCTTTCTTTGGATAATGCTAATAGCTTTGTGGCTGGTGAAAATGTTATTTATGGTATGACTAATATAGACACTGGTAAGGTTAAAAACGTTAAAGTTGAGCCATATAAGAAAATGACAAAAGATGCAGTAAACGGCAAGTACCTTTGGAAAACCTACCAAAACCGTTACCAAGCAACAGTTACCATAGAGGCTACTGTTAATGAAACAGCAGATAATTTTCGTGGTGATAAAGAGGAAGTTCGCATAGGTATGCAAATGCAATTCCACGGTAAGGGCTTTGCTTCGGCGGAAGGCTTTATTGTTGGGCTTAGAAAATAAGGGAGGGATTAAGCATAATGATTATGGATTCAAATGGTAAACTATTTGGCAAAATTAGCATTGTAGATATTGCTGTAATTCTTGTTATAATTATAGCTATTGCTGGTATCTATTTCAAATTTTTTGTTAAAACAAATAAGACAGTAGTATCAAATTCGGATTTTTACTACTGTGTAGAGGTTAAGAATATCCGCCCTGCAACCGTAGAGGCATTAGAAAAAAGCAGAGGACTAAAATTATTTTTGAATGAAAAGGTTTCTGGCGAAATGGGTGAGCTTGCTGATTTAAAATTCACTCCTGCTGTTGATAATTTGGAAAAGGAAAATGGTGAGATAGTAGAGGCTGTGATACCAGAAAAATTTGATGCAATTGTTACTATTAAGGTAAGTGGCAAGGTAAATAACAAAGGTTATTTTACCGGTCAACTTAAAGAAATAAATGCTGGTGCAACTTATAATTTAAAGAGCAAATGGGCAACAATTGTTGGAAC